>DATEMM010000331.1:0-17178 GCA_035275605.1 Pyrinomonadaceae bacterium | reverse complement strand
TCTGTGAATAGATGTAGCTGTCGCGTGCCAGGACGACTAGATTCGGCTGGCTGACGCGGACCTTGATTCGGCGGCGCTGCCCCTCTTGCCCCGCGCTCTTCGGGTAGTAGCCCAGGCTGTACTGGCGGCGCAACTCTTCCGCTATCTGGGTGAAAGCCTGGGAGACGCCCAACATCGAGCCCCCGTTATAGAGCCGCCCTCCCGTCCTCTGCGCGAGTTCGGAGAGATACATCCTGCCGCGTTGGTAATCGGCGGGGCTTGTGCCAGCGCCGCCTCCGCCCGTTCCTGGCACAGGGCTGCGCGGGAATGGAACGCCCAGGATGATGCCCCCGCGCCCGCCCGGCAGAGGAATCTGCGAGGGGCCGCTGCCCCAGCGCCCGCTCGTCTTGGTGTCGTATGCGACCGGGTAGATGAGCGCGTCCAGCTCTTCCGCCTCGCGCAGGGTGCTGTCGTAGGAAGCGTGCCGGCTCGTCGTATCAACTCCGTCGGTGAACAGCACCATAGCCTTACGCCCGCTGATCTGTTTCAAGTGCTTTTTGATGACAAGATCTACGGCGTCGTAGAGGCGCGTGCCGCCGCCTGTGCGTGTGCGACGGATGGCCTTAATCAACTCATTGCGGTCACTCGTCGGCTTGGTCAGAACGTTTATCTGGTCGTCGAATGAGATGACTATCACGCGGTCTTCGGGCTTCAACTGGTTGACGAAAGCCACGGCCGCTTCCTGTATGTCTTCGAGGCGAAAGTCGGTCGAGCCGCTGGTGTCCAGAACCAGGGCCACTGTGAACGGCTGGTCAACGGTCGCGAAGTACGCCAAGCGTTGTTCGACGCCTTCCTCGAAGATTTTGAAATCTTCCCGGCCAAGATCTGGAACGTATTTACCGTTGCGGTCCATCACGCTGACCGGGACTGTGACGAGCGCTGTGTTGACCCGCAGGACGTCGCCCTCTATCACCTCGCCCGCGCCCGTCCCTTGATTGACCATCCCTTCTTCGTCGGGAGGATTACTGTTCGTCGTATCGGTGGCAGGCTGCCTGCCGCTGGTGCTGTTCGCGCCCTTGTCGCTCTGCCTTCGCCCGGATTGCGCGCGCAGCGTCCCCGGAACGCAGATGAAGAGGATTAGCAAAATGAGAGTGAGCCGTTTCATGCAGTTCATCTTCCTGAAATTGGTGAACTATTGATCTCCGGCGGCCCTTCGACTACGGGCCGCCGGGAGCGATTTGCCGAGTTGTCGCTCTGATGAGATTACGGAGGAAGGGGATGTAAAGAGTTCGTCAGCGGAGTGTAAAGTTTTGTCAACCGCGCGCTGGTACACGAACAATGAAGTCTCGGACTGAACTATCTCTAAAAGGCGAAGGTTATACTGTTGTGTCCAGGTAATAGGGCAGTATTTGTCGCGGATTGGAGCTTGGTAATTTATTAAATAATGGGTGTGAGGGGTCCACTCCATGCCGGATAATAATTACATTATACGGGCCACCCTTGACGTAGCGATACTTATCCTTGCTCTTATCCGGTTCCTTAAAGCAGCTCTCGGCAGGAATATAAACAACCTCATGCTCATTTCCATGACACTCCGTCGCCATATTGTCGCACTCGTGCCCCTGGATTTCTACGATCATGGATTTCGGATATATGGTTTTAATTCTCCCGCCTGATTTTTTCAGAACGTAACTGGAAATCAACAGGACCAGAAATCTGTTGAGGGCATAACAGTTCGTGAAGTGGTCACACCTATGCAGCAGCTTGATGTTAATTTCCTGTCCGACATCCTTAACTATGCCGGATAACGCCTGGTCAAGCTCAGTCTCAAATTTTTTCAAAAGCAGGTCTATCACTCGTTGATGTTGCAGGTGCAGCAATTTAAATGTGTCGTGATCATGATGCGCTCCAGACCCCCAGTGAAAAGACCTTCGTGCCTGGTCTTCAGCGTTGTGGATTCTTCTCTCGATCCAAACAATGACGTTTTTCGGCAACTTCTTCTTGATGGCTTTATAAATTCCGCCGGGGGACTCCTGGTTAGTAGTGGCGAGAAGATAATCCTGCAAGGCTCCATCTCCTGCGCCGGAGATTATGACGTTGGGTTTTTCCCCACCCGTGAATCCGAAGTTGGGCTCTTCATATAAGGTGTCATCCCAGAAATCATATCCGGTATATTTGCCGACAGTGCACCTCTCCTTACCGAACCCTACACAGGAAAGGACCATGCCAAATTTATATTCCCTCAGAGATTGGTCAGATATCACTGAAGAGTCTGGAGACGGGACGCCCTTGAGATAAGCTTTAATGATCTGATCTTCCGGGTAGGCGGAATTTTTTGATTGCCGCAGGTAATTGACGAGCCGAGTATATGATAATTGCTTTAAATAGCCACTATTTTCCGCGTCATATACCGCTGATCTCCACGCGCTAATCATAGGTCCGACGCTATGATGACTATATTTAAGCGGAATTCTTGAATAATCATTAAAAGGGAACCGGGCTCGCTGCCAATGTAATGCGGGCCAGTCATATAGAGTCGGGTCTATAAAGCGTTTCGCCTTGCCGGCCAGCTTACCAAGAATCTCTCCCTTATCAATAATCGTTACTTTGATCTTTCGTTGAGCCGCAGTTACCGCTGCGACGACACCTGCCATGCCCGCCCCGACAACGAGTAATTCTCGATTCTCACCGATTAAACCTGTTGCTAGCGCCCGCTCAACGATGAGATACCCGCGAATCATTTGATCTCGGATACTGAAGGGCGAGAGGTATGCGCTGATATCGTAGAGAAGAGGCTCCGTGCTGTGGGCGAGGAGAAATGAGTCTGCCACTGTGAGTTCCCACGAGATATGTGTATAGGTTAAATGAAAAGCAAAGACAGCTTAGACTAAAGCCTAAGCCGCCTTTATGTTATCAATTTATTATGGAGAGGCCGCGTTACCTTTGGAAAGAGAGTCTTACCAAGCTGCCACAGCCTGCCGCGCAGAAGGTCGCGCTTGGTCCGCCCGAGATTTATAAGGCCTGCCTGCATCAAGATCGTCTACTTGATGTTCATATGCGCTTGAACTTGTTGAGACATTATCATCCCTTAATCTAAAGGGGATGTACGCTTCGGCGATCTCGCAGGCCAAAGATTTGAGAGCCTCCCCTGGAGACTTATCTTTGTACTTATGGAGTACGGCACCTAAGGGCACGACCTGTTGCTCAATGCAACGTAACGTTTTCTTTGGCAGTTCCGACGTTGACCCGAGAATAGTAATCATTGGCCTCGCCATTTCAGGTCTCTTCGCCTTAATCTCGTGAGCCTCGCGGACGAATTTGCTTACCCAATCGACTGATGTGTCTCGGGTAAGGTTGATGCACATGATGTCGCGCTTCTTCACCTCCGGGAAGAATTTCCCGGCCTCGGTGGCGACAGGAACGGGGACCAGGCTGAATCCTGTGCCAGGTACTTCTACAGACGAAAGTGTTGTTTGGAGAGCTGGTTGGACAACTGGCATCATTTCGCTACTCCTCTTCCTGGCTGACTGTTCGAGTGAGAATGTCGCGAGCCAATCCAAGAATCTTCCTATCCCGATCCGCATTACCATTTCACTCCTCTGGAAGTTTCCTTCCTCTACGCCTTGTTAGACAAAGCGTAATTACGTGCGAAGCGAAAAAGCTAACTGCTGCGTCCGCCCTTTTCAAGCAGCTAAATCATTAGTTACTGACTTAGCATAAGAGCATCGAGATTACGGTCCATATGAGTATTTATCTGTCATCAAACTACCTCGCTCATCATCAATATACGTTTGAAGCGGCAAATCAGTTCGGCGACATACAAAACACCCAGTCATGAAGTTCGCAGCATATGCTTATTTCTCTTCAAATGTCAAGCATCCCGTTGAAATAGCACCTTTTACTGAAAATTGATCTCTTCAATTTTACTCAGCACTGGTGCCATAAAACTCCAGCCTAAGAGCGGTTAACCCGCCCCTTTTTGCTTACCGGCACGCTGACTTAACAGCTTGCCCATACCGATGACGTTCTAGCTCCCACATCGGCTACAGTTATTTTGCCAGCCAGCAGCGTGTCGCTCCGCTATCAATGCCCCTGCGAGAGCTTGCCAATCAGTGTAAAGAGTGGCAGGTACATGGCGATGACGATGGAGCCGATGGTGACGCCGAGGAAGCCTATCAGGATGGGCTCGATCAACGTCAGGAGGTTGGCGATGGCCGAGTCTACTTCCTGCTCGTAGAAGTCCGCGATCTTCGAGAGCATCGCGTCGAGCGCGCCGGTCTGCTCGCCGATGCCGATCATCTGCGCGACCATGTGCGGGAAGACTTCCGTTGCCTGCAAGGGGTCAACGAAGTTCTCGCCGCGCTCCACGCCCGCGCGGACCTTCAGGATAGCCTGCTCGATAATCGTGTTCCCGGCCGTGCGCGCGGTGATGTCCAGGGACTGCAAGATAGGCACGCCCGACGAAAGAAGGGTCGAGAGCGTGCGCGAGAAGCGCGCGACCGCTATCTTGCGCAGGATGCTGCCGAAGATCGGGAGTTTCAGCATGAGGGCGTCGAGCTTTAAGCGCCCGCCGGGGGTCTTGTAGTAGGTGCGTATCACCACCACCAGTCCGACGACGCCGCCGAGAATGGCGAGCCCTCCCCACCCGGCCATGAACTCGCTGATGCCGACCACAACCTGCGTCGGGTAGGGAAGCTGCTCACCAGGGCCGAGCAGTCCGATGAAGATGGTCTGGAACTGCGGGATCACGACGACCATGATTACGGCCACGGCGACGATGGCCAGAAGGACGACCGCCGACGGATAGATCATCGCCGAGATGACGTCCTTCTTCAGCTTGACGATCTTCTCAATGAAGGTCGAGAGGCGCTGTAGAATGAGGTCCAGAATACCGCCCGTCTCGCCTGCCTCGACCATGTTCGAGTAGAGCTGGTCAAAGACCTTCGGGTGCCGGGCCATCGCGGCTGCCAGGGTCGAGCCCTCTTCCACATCCTGTCGCACCTGCATCAGGGTCTGCTGGAAATATTTGTTCTGCTGCTGCTGTGCCAGGATGTCCAGGCACTGCACGAGCGGGAGGCCGGCGTCGATCATCACCGAGAACTGGCGCGTGAAGATGGCCAGGTCTTTGGACTTGACCTTCCTCTTTCCGCCGATTTTCGGAATGCCGATCTCGCGCCCCTTCTCCTTGACGGAAGTGAGCGTCACCTGTTCGCGGCGCAAAGTCTGGCGCAGGGCTTCACGGTTATCTGCGAGGCGCTCGCCGACGACGATCTCGTTGAGTCGGTTGCGGCCTTTGAAGACGTAAGTGGGCATCTCTTGAAAACTCCTGATTCGTCGGCGGCGAGCTTTTAAGAGCGCGCGACCGAAGAGGCTAATGAGCTGGTAATTATCTCAAACTCGCGCTGGGCAAGGTCGAAGGTCTCGGGCGAAGCGCAGCAGACGACGACGTAAAGTCGCCCGCTCCGCTCGAAGACGTTGATGGCGGCGCGCACGGCGACGCGTCGCGCGATAGTCTGGTCGGCGATGATGCGCAGTTGCGTATGCGCGTTGATCGAAACGGGGCTCACGGAAACGAGCGAGGCGTTGCTGCTCAGAAAGCGCGCCGCAATCGCTGCCGCGAACTCGCGTTGGTCTTCCGCGCTCAAATGCGACGGATCAACCACGGGAATATTCGTGCCGCCCGCCACGACGTAGACGTTGGCCGTCGCCGACGTGTAGCCCTCTGACTCGACACGCCTGAACGAGCGCTGGTTGTAAATCCTTCCGGCGCTTCCGCCTCTAGGGTTGGGACGCCAGTTGCCGTTGGGAAGGTTGAGTGCGAAAGCCCCCGCAGGGTCGCGGTAAGAGGTGCTGCCAGCGCTTCTCGCCGTCACGTTGGAAGAAGGCGCACCCGCGCTAGACAAAGGCTGCGGGACGTAGATCACAGGGCGGTTCAGCAAATCTTCGCTCGTCAAAGAACGAGCCGGGCGCTGCCTGGCTTCCTGCGCTGATACGGGGATGGAGAGCGCGCCCGTCAGAAGCAGGAAGGCCAGCATCAATAGAGAAGTGTGTTTCCTCAGCAGCCGCAGTGTCCAGGTCACTAGAGCCCCCACGCTGCCAAAGAGCAGCAGCGCGAATCTGAACTGCTTCTGCCCGATGGTCCGCGCCCCGTAGCGGTCGAAGTAATAGTAGTAGAGGCCCATGAGCGACATCACGGTGAAGAGATTATCCATGATGCGCAGCGGGATTGGCTCTGGCCCTTTCGCGGCCCGCGCGGGCTGAAACTGAGAGATGGGGTCCACCGTGCAGGGAAGTGCGTTACCGCAACGCGCGCAGGAGAGCGCGCCGACAACGCTGACCAAGCCGCACTTGGAGCAACTGATTGTCTGGGGGGCGGTTTGTAACTGGCTTTCCTGCAAACTCATGAAGAGTATCATTCAAGGTTTCCGGTGAAGAGTTTTAGCGTGTGCCCGGACGAACGCCGACCGGGCGCGGCTGCGCGTAAGGACTCGGGTGTGCGGCGGGTTTCTGGCCGAAGCCGTTGCCCTGTGCCGTGTTGAGGCCGGAGCCGCGCTCGATCAGCTCCCTCAGCTCGTCCGTATTGGAAGAGCGCTGCATGGCGACTTCCAGATTGATCTGCCGCTTGTGATAGAGCGTGGCGAGCGACTGGTTGAAGGTCTGCATCCCGTACTTGTCCTGGCCGGTCTGCATCATCGAATAAATCTGGTGTACTTTGTCCTCGCGGATGAGGTTGCGTATGGCCGGGTTCGGAACCAGGATTTCGAGGGCCATCGCACGGCCCTGCCCGCCGGCCTTGGGCAAGAGCGCCTGGCACAGAATGCCTTCGAGCACGAGCGAGAGCTGCGCGCGGACCTGCGACTGCTGCTCCGACGGGAAGACGTCAATGATGCGGTTGATGGTCGAGGCAGCGGAATTCGTGTGGAGGGTGGCGAAAGTCAGGTGGCCTGTTTCAGCTATGCGGAGCGCGGACTCGATGGTCTCCAGGTCACGCATTTCGCCGACCAGCACCACGTCCGGGTCCTGACGAAGGGCGGTCCTGAGCGCTTCGGCGAAGCCGCGCGTGTCGGCGTTGACTTCGCGCTGGTTGACCAGGCAGCTCTTGTGATTGTGCAGGAACTCGATCGGGTCTTCGATGGTCAGGATGTGCTCGTGCCGGTCCGTGTTGATCTTGTCAATCATGGCGGCAAGCGTCGTGGATTTGCCGGAGCCGGTCGGACCCGTGACGAGTATCAGCCCGCGCGGCTTATCGCAGAGCTGCTTGACGATGGGCGGCAGGCCCAGCGCCTCGAACGGTTTGATCTCATAGGGAATGGCGCGAAAGACCGCGCCGACTGCGCCGCGCTGGTTGAAGATGTTGGCGCGAAAGCGCGAGAGGCCCTTGACGCCGAAAGAGAAGTCCAGCTCCAGGTTCTCCTCGAAACGGTGCTTCTGTGCGTCCGTCAGCACAGAGTAAGCCAACTGCTTGGTGTCGGCCGAGGTCAGGACCTTGTAGCCTTCTAGCGGGCGCAGGTGCCCGTCCACGCGAATCTGCGGCGGGGTGTTAGTCGTTAAGTGAAGGTCTGAGCCGCCAAACTCGGCGAGCTTTTTCAAGAGCTCGGAGAGCGTGATCTGCGGGGCAGTTTCATTTATTCCCATAAAAATCTCCTCTAAGATGCGGGGCAGGCTAAGTCCGACCCTTTGATTCGTCTTCTGCTTGAAGTCCTAGGTCTGTTTGCCGTAGGTTTTAACGAGGATGTAGAGACCGGCGACGCCCAGCGCGAAACCTGTGATCAGCCCGCCGTATTGGCCCGAGGCGTACCCGGTCTCTCCGGCTCGCGGCGCGTCCTTCCCTATGAAATGGCCGAGCGTGAGGAAGCAGCCGAACAGGAAGAATAAAGCTCCTGACACGCGATAAAGCACTCTGACATTCCTCCGTGTGAGTGTGAGTCTGGCCCAGAGCCTTACAGGCCCGGAAAGTTCCCTAACGTTGTGAGGTCTCCGCGGTCGTCTGGCGGCCGTTCGCCTGAACGGAAGCCACCAGTTGCGCCGCCTCGGCGGCGATGCGGTCGGAGAATTCCAGCGGTGAGTTGGTGCTCAGGCTGTAGATGCGGCCATCGACTTCCGTGAAGTAGAAGGCCCAGGACTGGAGCGGTGTGCGCCCGTCCGCAGAAGCGGGGGTCTGCGCGAGGACTATGAAGACGGGGCGGCCGTTAATCTCGCGCTGAAGGTCGTTGACGACCCACCCGTTGGACACAACCATCTTATCTATCACCGTGCGGCGCAGCTCCGTAAACGAGACCCCGCCGAGCGACCTGCGCATCGGCCTGGCAGACTCACTCGCGGCGCGCTCGCTGACGACCGAGAGCGCGGCCTCGCCGGCGTATCGCCCGTCCGACGCGCTGACGGCAAACTTCAGCTCACCATTCATTCCAGCGCCACGCCTGCTCCAGCCTGCGGGAAGAGCGAAGCCTGAGCTGCCTGAATTCTTGGAAGCGATGACGGTCGAGAGCTTGTTCATCGGGACAGAAGCCTTGTGGCTGTCGGCCATCGCGTTCAGATTTTCACCCTGGCGCACGCGCAGCAGTGCCTGCTTGCGTCTCATCTCGGCGCGCTTGCGGCGCATACGTGCGCGGTAACGACGCCACCAGGCGCGCGAGTGGCGGCGGTTCATGCGCGAGCGGCGGCTGACGGACGCACGCCCGCTATTGTGCGCGGACGAATCGCCCGTCGGCAGCATGACGACTACTGAAACGAGAATTAGTAAAGATAAAGCGGCAGCGCGCAGCATAAGTAACTCCCCCCGTCAGGCCACCGTCTCCCGCACGACTTCTTCGATGGTGGTAATTCCATTGCGTATCTTGTGTAGACCGGACTCGCGCAGCGTGATCATCCCGTCGTCTATGGCCTTCTTGCGCAGTTCCAAAGCGGAAGCGCCGATCAGGATCAGTTCGCGCACGTCGTCCGTCACTTCCATCACTTCGTAGAGGCCGACACGGCCCTTGTAGCCGGTGTTGTTGCAGGTCTGGCACCCGCGCCCCTTGTAGGTCTTCATCTGCTTAGCCTCGTCCGCCGAAAAGCCTATTTCGAGCAGCGCTTCGACCGGCATCTGGTGCTCTGTTTTACAGTCTTTGCAGATGCGTCGGATGAGGCGCTGGGCCTGTATGAGGTTGACGGAAGTGGCGACCAAGAAGGGCTCTATACCCATGTTCATCAGACGCGAGATGGTGGAGGGCGCGTCGTTGGTGTGGAGGGTGGAGAGGACGAGGTGGCCCGTGAGTGCGGCCTTGATGGCTATTTCTGCCGTCTCGAAGTCGCGGATTTCGCCGACGAGGACGATGTTCGGGTCCTGGCGGAGGAAGGAGCGGAGCGCCGCCGCGAAGTTCAGTCCGATCTGCTCCTTCATCTGAACCTGGTTGATGCCGGCCAGGTTGAATTCGACCGGGTCTTCGGCCGTCATGATGTTGGTCTCGGACGTGTTCAGCGACTGGAGCGCGGAGTAGAGCGTGTTGGTTTTACCGGAGCCGGTCGGGCCGGTGACGAGCACCATGCCGTAGGGGCGTGAGATGTTGCGCTGGAACTTGACGAGGGACTCGGGCTCGAAACCCAGCTTCGTCATGTCGAGCATCAGGTTCTCTTTGTCCAGGAGGCGCAGCACGACCTTCTCGCCAAAGAGGGTTGGAAGGGTCGAGACGCGAAAATCCAACTCGCGCGAGCGGGAATCAACCTTGACCTTGATCTTGATGCGGCCGTCCTGCGGGAGGCGTTTCTCCGAGATGTCCAGCTTGGACATAATCTTGAGGCGCGAGATCATCGCGTCGCGCATCTTGAGGGGCGGGTGCATCACGTCGTAAAGCAGGCCGTCAATACGAAAGCGGATTCTCAGCTCTTTCTCGTAAGGCTCGATGTGAATGTCGGACGCGCCGCGGCGCAGGGCATCAACCATCAGGACGTTGACGAGGCGCACGACGGGCGCGTCCTCGCTCATACGCGAGAGGGTGGAGAGGTCTATCTCCTCGTTGTCTTCGATGACTTCGAGTCCTTCGGCCGCCTCTGCGTCGAAGTCCAGACTGTCGAGCGAGACCAGGTCTTCGTGACGGATTCCGTTCTGGTGGCCATTGCCGTTTCGGCCCAGGCCGCTGACCTCGACTTCGGGCTCGCCCATCATCGCCGCCAGCTCGATCTCGCGCGAAGAGCCGTAGTACTTGGCGATCGCTTCCTGGACGCTCGCCTCCGAGACGACCACCGGCTCAATGTTAAGACCCGTCATGAACTTAATGTCGTCCATGGCGAAGACGTTGGTGGGGTCAACCATGGCCAGCGTCAAACTCGCGCCGACGCGTGAGAGCGGGAGCACAGAGTACTTCTGCGCCACTTCCTGCGGGATGAGGCGAATAACGGAGGGTTCTATGTCAAACAACTCCAGATTAACGGAAGGGACTCCGTACTGCCGCGAGAGCACGGCCGTAATCATGTCATCGGAGACCAGACCCATCTTGACCAGGTTAAAACCGAGCCGGCCACCATGGCTCCGCTGATAATCGAGAGCTTCGCGCAATTGCTGCGCGCTGAGGAGGTTTTCGCGGACAAGGATTTCGCCTAGTTTGGCTGACATCTTTTAGAAGTTCCAGTTGAGAAAAGCTTCAAAGGGGTAGGGCGCTGAAGTTTGACCGCAAGAAGAATGCGAACAGGAGCATTCCGGCGCAAACACAAAGCGTAGGCAACGATGGTAAACATCGTTGCACACAGCATATTACAGTTTAACCCCGGAGGGTGTCAAGATGAATATTGTGGCGGTCAAAATGGTAGAAGAAGACCGCGCTTGATTCTGGTCGAATCAGGCGCGGTCTTTAATTAAAGGCTCGATTTGCTCTGGAAGTCTCTACCCCCGGCGGCGGCCTCCAGTGGTCGTCGTCGTTTTCTGAGGCTTAATGTTCTCCTGAGTTTTCAGGAAATCGAGGGCCTCTTTGGCGGACGCTTTCTCCGGATGAGTGTCCGGGGCCTTATCAACGAAGCGTTGTAGGAAGTTCGCGGCCTCCTGATAATCGCTCTTGTTGGGCGACGAGAAGAGAGCGAGGCCCGCGCCGCGCAGGGCGTCCACGTTATCCGGGTTGGTTTCCAGAATCCTCTTGAACTCTGCCAGAGCCTTTTCCCAGGAACCGGCCGAGCGCAACATCTCCGCGGCTTCAACCTCAGCTTTTACTTTTTTGGCCGGGTCCGTCTCCGCGGCAATGTACTCTCCATAGGCTGCAAAGCCTGTTTCTGCCTGGGTCGAATCAAACTTCGCGAGCAGGCGGTAGGCGTCAGCGCGCGCCAGCAGCGCCAGGTATTTGCTGGTCTTATATCTCTCCTGTTCGCCTGGGTCGGACGGGGTCGATTCATTCTTAAGGAAGGTGACGGCCTTTTCGGCGCTATCAACCGCGGCGCGCCAGTCTTTGATGGCGGACTCGCGCCCGGCTGTCTTCGACGCCTCGTCGGCTGCTTTAACAGAGTCGTTGTAACGTCCGACGCCTCTTTTGGCGAGCGCTATTGATCTATTCGTCAGAAGTACAGGCTGACCTGGGTGCGTGGCGTCGGCCGCGATTCCCTCGTCATACTGTGCGATGGCTTCGTCGAACTTATTGGCCTTGAGGAATTCGTTGCCGGCTTTGGCCGTGCGGCTGATGACCTCGTTGGCGTTCTTAATCTTCTCATTGGAGACCATTATCTCGCGGTTCTTCGCCTCGACCTCAAGCCTCTTCTGCTTATCGGCTTCGCTCTCGCTGCCCCCGGCCGCAGGCCCGCCTGCGCTGCCCAGAGACTTCGCCTCGGTCTCCGAGAGCCGCTTGCCGTCGCCGGGCGTAAGGGTCAGCTTGTAGTTGATTTCGCGTCCGGCCTTGACGTCGCCGACAATGTCCGGCGTGGCGTTCGGGGCGCTGACCGTGATGATGAACGTGCCTGTGTAGGGAAGCCCCGCGAAAACGAACTTACCGCTTTTGTTCGTCTTGGTGTTGTACTTGCCGGGAAGGTCCGTGCGGTAAACGTCAACCTGTGCTCCGGCGGCGGGGGCCGTCGTCCCGTCAGCCTGCTTCATAGAGACCTCGCCGAACAACTGCCCTGTCTGCGCGGAGACGGCCAGACTGCTCAAGAGCATCATGGCTACTGCCACGAAAGAGATGAAAAAGTGTTTGCGGCGCATAACGAAGATTCCTCCAGAGATTATCAAACCCTTATTCCTTAAGGGCTCGAATAAGATGCAGGGGACAGTACACGGGTTGTCATTCAAATACTTGAGAAACCGTTGTTTGTCAACACTTGATTGGGAGAAAGGGGCGCCCGCAGCCCCACACGTTCGAGCCTTCTGTGACGGTTTTTCGGCCTCAAAATTTATCTCACGGCGCGCAGGGTGTCAAAGCCTTTGCGCGGGTCAGGCTTACCTTTTAAGGCGAGGGCAAAGGCATAGCGCCGCTTTCGTCTGGCATCCGAGTTTTCCTAACTCGTCGGAAAGAGCGTGGGTTCGTGATAGCATAGACGCAAGTCAAGCGGGTTTCAGAACCGAAAGCCCCGTGAGCCAGACAAACGCACAAACGCAGAAACTCGTCCGTGACGGCACGACGCGCCTGATAGAGCGCGCGACTGATGCCCGCTCGCTGGACGAGGATGCGCTCGTCACGCGCGTGCGAGCGGCGCTCGACAAGTATCTGCTGTCGAGTGCGCCGGACGCTTCCGTGCAGGCCGTCAGCGAATTTATAGACGCGCTGCACGCGGATGACCTGTGTTTGATAGTGGCGTGCGAGCGCGGCGACCAGCAAGCCTGGAGCGACCTGGTCGCACAGTACGGGGCGACGGTGCGTTCGGCAGCGCGCTCGGCGAGCTCCAACGAGGACGCCGCGGAGGATTTGGCACAATCCATCTGGGCGGAGCTGCACGGACTGCGCGTCCGCGACGACGGGCATCCGGCGGGAAAAATCGCTTACTATTCCGGGCGCGGCTCTCTAGGCGGATGGCTGCGCGCAGTCGTCGGTCAACTGGCGGTTGATCAGCACCGTAAGTCTTCACGGCTGGTGCAGACCGAGCTCGATTCGGATTTTGATCGCCTGGCGCGCGAGTCCCATCAGGCCGAGGAGTCTTTCAGCGCCGCTGGAGCGCCCCCGGACCCAGAGAGCGCGCTGGCAGAGCAGCGTGCGGCAGGCGACGTCGAGGCGGCGCTCGCGCGGGTTCTGGGAGACCTCGCGCCGGAAGACCGCCTGCTCGTCAAGCTTTACTATTTTGACGGCCTGCGACTGCGGGAGGCGGGCGCTGTGCTGGGCGTGCACGAGGCTACTGCCAGCCGACGCCTGACGCGCATTCAGGCAGAGGTGCGCGAGCGCGTCGAGGCGGTTTTGATGAAAGAGCACGGCTGGACGCAGAGCGAAACGGCGCGCTCACTCTCCGAAGCTGCGATGCACCTTGAGAGCGATTTGGAGCTGATGTTGACGAGCGAAAACAAGAAAGCCGAGCGGCTGGCTAGGCAGGACGAATGAGTTTGATGAAAAGCTTGTCCACGGGAGCTTATGGCCGCAAGCAAAACGACTCCGGGGCGTTCTTTAGAAAGTCGCGCTAAGACTTTTGACGTGGCCCCTTGAATTCGATGAAGCGTTCTGACAACACAGAGATGGATCGCCTGCTGAGACGCCACGCGCGGCTGGGCGGCGAGCGCTTGCGCGAGCCCTTCAAGACGAGCGGTTCGGAGACGACGGCCGCCGCGCACCTGGACGCGGACGAACTGAACGCTTACGCCGAGGGGGCTTTGTCTGACGCGGCGCGCTCGCGCTACTTCGCACACCTGGCTGATTGTGACTCGTGCCGGAAACTCGTCACTGACCTGACGCTCGCCGCCCAAGTCACAGTCGAAGGAAGAGAACGCGCGGCAATCATAGAGACTCAGCCGTCAAGGTCCTGGCGCGACTGGCTGGCGGCTGTTTTCTCGCCGCCCGTGCTGCGCTACGGCGTTCCTGCCCTGGTCCTCTTTGCCGTCATCGCCGTTGCGTTTCTGGCGACGCGCACGAATAGAGAAGCGACTTCGGTCTCTCAGCAAACCGGAGAGAGCAGAAATTATGAGCGCTCGCCGGAGTTTAATTCCAATTCGGCCGGAGAGACCGCGACGGCGACCGGGGCTGCGGAAAGCCACTCTGACCGAAACAGCAACAATCCACTGATCGCCTCTGATCAGCAGAGCCAGACGCGGCCGGAGGTATCGGCCACCCCGCTTCCTCCCATGAAGAGCGCGCCGGTGCAGGAGAACGAGCCCGTCGCCACTCAGGCTGATTCACCCAAACCTGCCGAAGCTCGGACCAGTGACACTAAAGAGAGCCCGGGCGTGTTCGGAATGGGTGGCAACCGAAAGCAGGCAGATCAGGCGTCTCCTCCTCCGCCTCCAGCGGCTCAGCCGCCCGTTCTGGCAACGACGCCTGCCGCCCCCACTACGGAAATGAGGAGCACGCGGGAAGAGCAGAAAAAAAATAAGCTCGCTGATAAAGACGATAACGGAGCGGTGGTCGGTGGCAGCGTGGCCGACGAAAGCGTCGCGAAGAAAGCGGAGAGCGGCCGGGACAAGCGCGCAGGGGAAGAGGCACCCATCGCAGCCACCTCCCGCGCCGCTCAGAACGCGCCCCGCAGTCGGCGTGCGCCGGCCGCAAAGAGCGGCCCTGCGGACGGGGTCACCGAAAGAGAGGATACAACGGAGACGCGCGGCGTCGGCGGGCGTCATTTCCGCAGGCAGGGTAACGCCTGGGTGGATACGGCCTACAACTCTTCCCGCCAGACTACGCACGTCGCCCGCGGCTCGGAGCAGTATCGCGCCCTGGTCGCAGACGAACCTGGCCTGCGCACCATCACACAACAACTCGGCGGCGAAGTCATCGTTGTCTGGAAGGGCCGCGCCTACCGCTTCTATTGATTAAGACCGGAGCCCGGCCGACTCAAGCGCCGGACCAACTCTAAAAAAGCCCCGGCGGGCATTGCCTTGACCTTCGACTTCGCGCTACCTTAGGCACCGTTCCAACCCACATTCTTATCAGGCAATCGGAAACGGAGTCGAGAGATGAAGTCCAAGAGAAAGCCCTGCGCCCTGCGTTCGTTCGCAATCTTCGTTACGCTCTTCGCTTTATCCGTCAGCCTCTTCTTCTCTGTAACTTCGAACGCCCAGCGGAGGCGCGCCGGGGCGCAGCGTCAACCGAACACCTCGTCGGTTTTGCCTGGCCAGACGCGGAACCCTAACATCGCGCGCATCGTCTCCGATATCAACGCGGCTAATGTCGAGCGCACCATACGCAAGCTCGTCTCGTTCGGCACGCGTAACACGCTTTCGGCTCAGGACAACCCGACGCGCGGCATAGGGGCCGCGCGCGACTGGCTCTACGGCGAATTCCTCAAGATCAAAGAGACATCGGGTGGACGGATGACGGTCGAGAAGCAGACGTTCGAGCAGCAGCCCGGCAAGTACCCGCGCATCGCTCGCGCGACCACCCTGACCAACGTCGTCGCTACCCTTCGCGGCACACAGCCCGCGTCTGCCGACCGCCTCTACGTCGTCAGCGGGCACTACGATTCCATGTGCACGAGTCCGACGGACGCCGAGTGCGACGCGCCAGGCGCGAACGACGACGCGTCTGGCACAGCAGCCGTGCTGGAGATGGCGCGCGCCATGGCGAAGTACGAGTTCGACGCAACCATTATTTTCATGGCCGTGGCGGGCGAGGAGCAGGGGCTGGTCGGCTCCGGCTACTTCGCAGAGCAGGCCAAACAGAAGAACTGGAACATCGAAGCGATGTTCACCAACGACATCGTCGGCAACACGCTGGGCGGAAACGGCGTGCGTGACCGGCGCACGCTGCGCGTCTTCTCCGAGGGCGTGCCGTCGAACGAGACGGCCGAAGAGGCCAACGTCCGCCGCGGCGTCGGCGGCGAAAACGATTCAGCCTCGCGGCAACTCGCGCGCTTCATCAAGGAGACGGGCGAGCGTTACGTGCCCTCCATGAACGTGATGATGGTCTATCGCCGCGACCGTTACCTGCGCGGCGGCGACCACATTCCTTTCCTCGAACGTGGCTACGCGGCCGTGCGCTTTACGGAGCCGAACGAAGAGTACAAACACCAGCACCAGAATGTGCGTGTCGAGAACAAAGTCCAGTACGGCGACCTGCCGGAGTTCGTAGACTTCGGCTTCATAGCGCAGGTCGCGCGCGTCAACGCCGCGAATCTGGCCGCGCTCGCGCTCGCTCCGGCGCGCCCCAGGTCGGTTGGCATCGTCACGGCGCGGCTGACGAACGACACCGATTTGAAGTGGGACGCGAACACGGAGCCGGACCTGGCGGGCTATGAGATTGTCTGGCGCGAGACCACCTCGCCCGTCTGGACGAACGCGCGCTCGGTCGGGCGCGTGACGAGCTACACGATGCCGGGAATGTCCAAGGACAACTACTTCTTCGGCGTCCGCGCCGTTGACCAGCAAGGGAACCGCAGCCCTGTTAGCTTCCCGAGACCTGTGCGGTAGAAAGTCAACCGGATGCTCGCGCCGTGTTTGGGGACAGCTCATGCCGACAGTATTGAAAACAGGCCCGTACCGCATACTTCTATAGTCATGAGCCGAATGAACCGCCCCATGTTCATGTTGATCGTGATAGGCTTTCTGCCAAATTTTGGTTGAATCCTGTGGGTCTTGCGCGTAACTTTGGTTTTAGCGCGAAAGAGTTGCGGCAAATTGAGAGGCTAATCGTCGAACATCAAACTGAGTTTTTGGAGGAATGGAATGGGTATTTTGGCGCTGGCGGCTGATGAGCGCGTCGCAGAGGTTGAAGTTACAGAAGATGAGTTAAGCGTTCGCCTGATGGACGGGAGGACTATCTCCGTTCCGGTGGTGTGGTATCCGCGCCTTTTAAATGCTACGGAGGCGCAAAGGAAGAATTGGCAAATTACCAGCGGTGGGTATGGAATCCACTGGCCGGATGTTGATGAAGACCTTAGTACAGAGGGCTTACTTCGTGGAGCGCCCGCGCCGCGCCAGCGGGCGGAAAATACTCACACCGGCGTGGTAGATGAATAGAGATACTAATTACAACATTCTCACAAGCTCTCCTTTCTAAACTTTTATCAACCTTCCGGCCCTCCCATACGTCTAAACACACAGCAACAGTGAGACCTGGGCGGCTTCGCGGCTGCAAGCTAATAATTACTTTTAAACAGGAATTCCCATAGGTATTCGTA
>DATEMM010000330.1:0-6126 GCA_035275605.1 Pyrinomonadaceae bacterium | reverse complement strand
TCCCAATGATTTGATAGTCACAAGGATTTGAAGTCATTCAAGGGCATGACTCTCAAATCACCCTCGCATCAGTTCGCAGCTTCTCGGCCAGCTCGGCCGCACCCTTCTTGGCATCACCGTTTCCGAGAAACTGTGTCTGCTTGGTCTTTTGTGGAAAGTAGATTTTTTCGATGCGCTGGTGCGAAGGACGCGAGGCGGCATCGCCAGAGGGTGTGACCTCACGAATCTCCTTCTTCTTCGCCGCCATGATTCCCTTCAGGGTGGCGTAGCGAATCTGGCTGATGCCCGACTGAATAGTGAGGAGCGCAGGGCGCGGCATCTCGTACCACTGATACCAGCCGCTTTCAAGCTCGCGCTTGACGCGCAGGCGCTCATTTGCTGCGTCCACCTCTATGACAATGGTCGCGTGCGGCAGCCCGAGCAGCTCCGCCATGATGACGCCCGTCTGCGCGTAGCCGTAGTCGTCCGATTGCAGGCCCGTCAGGATAAGGTCTGCCTGTTCCTCGCGCACGGCGTCGGCCAGGATGCTGGCGGCTGCGAACGGCGAGAGGTGCTGCAAGTTGTCCCCGACGACGTGAATGGCGCGGTCTGCCCCACGGGCCAGCGCGTCCTTGATAACCGTCTTGACCCTCTGCGGCCCCATCGAGCAGACGATGACTTCGCCAGCCCCGCCCTGCTTCTCCTTCAGGCGCAGAGCCTCTTCCAGGGCGTAACCGTCAGACTCGTTGACCTCGTAAGAGAGGTCATTCTCCTCAATCCAGGTCGAGTCCTTGTTAATTCGCAGGATCGCGTCCTTGTTAGCGACCTGCTTCATCAATACGATTGTCTTCATAAGCAGTGGTCAGTGGCCAGTGGTCAGTGGTCAGTAAGAAATCAGTTTTTAACTGACCACCGACCACCGGCCACTGACCACTGTTTCATTCCTCGAATCTCTTGAAAAGTAGGGCCGCGTTGGTGCCGCCGAAGCCGAAGCTGTTGGAGAGCGCGTAGGCGACCTCCGTCTCGCGCGGCTCGTTGGGCACGTAGTCGAGATCGCAGTCCGGGTCCGGGTTGACGTAGTTGATCGTCGGCGGCAAGGTCTTGTGGTGAATGGCCAGCACGGAGAAGACGCCCTCTATGCCGCCGGCCGCACCCAGCAGGTGGCCGGTCATGGACTTCGTAGAGCTGACGGCCAACTTGTAGGCGTGCTCGCCGAAAGCCTGCTTGATGGCGGCCGTCTCGAACTTGTCGTTGTAGGGCGTGGAGGTCCCGTGGGCGTTGATGTAATCAACCACTCCTGGCTCGACCCCTGCGTCCGCGAGCGCCTTCTGCATGACGCGAATCGCGCCCGAGCCCGTCTCGTCCGGCATAGTGATGTGGAAGGCGTCGGCCGTCATCCCGTAGCCGACCAGCTCGGCGTAGATGCGAGCACCCCGCCGCCGCGCGGACTCCAACTCTTCTAGGATGACTATGCCCGCGCCCTCGCCTATGACGAAGCCGTTGCGGTCGCGCTCGAAAGGACGAGAGGCGTGCGGTGGGTCGTCGTTGCGCGTCGAGAGAGCGCGCATGGCAGCAAAGCCCGCGACGGACATAGGCGTGATGGCGGATTCAGCGCCGCCGCAGATCATCGCGTCCGCGTCGCCGCGCTGGATGATGCGGAAGCTGTCGCCGATGGCGTGCGCGCCAGCGGCGCAGGCGGTCGCCGTGGCCGAATTCGGCCCCTTCGCCCCGTGGCGAATGGAAACCTGGCCCGCCGCCAGATTGACGATGGCCGAAGGGATGAAGAAGGGCGAGACCCTTCCCGGTCCCTCGTCCAGGAGCTTCGAGTGCTCGCGCTCGATGGCCCAGAAGTCCCCGATGCCGCTGCTGATGTAGGTCCCGACCTGCTCGGCGTTCTCGTCCGTAATTGTCAGGCCGCTGTCCTTGAGGGCCTCGTCCGAGGCGGCGATGGCGTAATGAATGAAGGCGCCCATCTTGCGCGCCTCTTTCTTCTCGACATAGTCGAGCGGGTTGAAGTCTTTGACTTCGGCGGCGAACTTGACCGGGAACTTCTCGACGTCGAACTTCTTGATGTAGTCCACGCCGCTTTGCCCCTGCATCAGCGCAGACCAGGTGGATTCGACGGAATTCCCAACCGGCGTAATCAGACCGAGACCCGTAACCACGACGCGACGTTTCAAGATAAATACTCCTTAATAACAGTCAGGAGTCACGAGTCTGAAGTCTGGAGTCAAAAGACAGATTATTTGACTCCAGACTTCAGACTCCGGACTTCCAACTTATTTTCCCTTGTGCTGCTCGATGTAGTTGTAGGCATCGCGCACGCTCTGGATTTTCTCGGCGTCCTCGTCTGGGATTTCGATGCCGAACTCCTCCTCGAAGCGCATGACGAGTTCGACCGTGTCGAGCGAGTCCGCCCCGAGGTCGTCAATGAAACGGGCGTTCGGGGTCACTTCGTTTTCGTCCACGCCGAGTTCATCGACGATGATCTGCTTCACTTTATTTTCAATCTCTTGATCGGGCATAACCGATTTGCTCCTCTGTGATTGATGGAAAACCTATGGAACTTTTAAGAACCGGCGAGCGCGCCGCGCGCCGCCCCGAGCGACTCCACATCGCCAGCGCTCAGGCAATTGGCCCCGCGCTCGATCTGCCGCAAGAGGCCGCACAAGACTTTGCCCGGTCCGACTTCGACGAAGGTCTCCGCGCCTTCCCTGAGTAACAATTGCACGGACTCAAGCCACCGGACGGGCGAAGAGACTTGCCTGACCAGGGCCTCGCGCGCCGCCTCGCCGCTCGTAATCATGCGGGCATCCACGTTGGTGACGAGCGGTAAACGTAAATCATGGAACTCCAACTTTTCAAGCTCGGCCGCGAGCCTCTCCTGCGCCGGCATCATCAGAGCGCAGTGGAAAGGCGCGCTGACCTGTAGCTTGATGGCGCGCTTGCCCCAGCGCTCCTTGAGCAGATTCACAGCCCTGTCAATCGCCGCCGAGTGCCCCGCGATCACAATCTGGTTCGGCGAATTGATGTTCGCGGGCGAACAGACCTCGCCCTCGCGTGCTTCCTCACAGGCCTGCGTGACGGTCTCCGAATCGGCTCCCATCACGGCGGCCATCGCGCCGGTCCCTACTGGCACAGCCTCCTGCATGAAGCGCCCGCGCAGACGCACCGTCCGCACTGCGTCGGAGAGAGAGAGCCCGCCGGCGGCGACGAGCGCGGAGTATTCGCCCAGGCTGTGGCCCGCGACCACATCGGGGGCAGGCCCGCTCCCTTCTGCTTCCAGGGCACGCAGGGCGGCGATGGAAGTTGTCAGAATCGCCGGCTGCGTGTTCTCCGTCAATTGCAGCTCTTCGGCCGTGCCCTCGAAGCAAAGGCGCGAGATGGAAAAGCCTAGGGCGTCGTCCGCCTCTTCAAAGACCTGGCGCGCGGCCTCATACTTCTCCGCGAGCTCTTTTCCCATCCCCGGCGACTGCGAACCCTGGCCGGGGAAGATGTATGCGAGACGTTTCGTCATCAGTTTGCGCGCGGCTGCATGGTGAAAGCCACCGTTTCACGGCTGGAACTGACCGCGACTTGCTTCTTCTGCGCCTCGTACCCGTCAACTTTGACGACGACGCGGTAGTTCGAGGCCGCGGGCCTCTTCAGCCTGACCCGGCCCTTCGAGTCGGCCTTGCGAAAAACTATCTCGCCCTCTTTCGGGACGAACGTCACGCAGGCGTCCCTTAGCGGCTCGCCGCTCTCGCTCCTGACTTCGACCGTCAGCCATTTGTCGCTGCTGTCGTTGCCCTGTGCCAGCGCGCCCGCTGTGCAAACGAGCAGCGCGAGCAAAACGGTGATGAGATTCTTCGTCTTCATTCTCTCTTAAGATTACCAGCGCACCAGGACTCCGCCCCACGTGACGCCCCCGCCGAAGGACGCCATCAAGACCAGGTCGCCCTCTTTCACGCGCCCCATCTCGACGCACTCGTCCAGCGCAATCGGGATAGAGGCCGAAGAGGTGTTGCCGTGCATGGAGATGTTCGAATAGATTTTCGACTCGTCAACGTTGAGCTTACTGGCCACCGCGTCCGTGATGCGCTGGTTAGCCTGGTGCGGGATGAAGAGGTCCACGTCCTCTGCGCTCTTCCCGGCCTCTTCGAGTACGGTGCGGGAGATTTCCGCCATCGAGCGCACCGCGACCTTGAACAGCTCGTTGCCCTTCATCTTAAAGAAGTGTTCGCCCGCGGCGATGGTCTCGGCCGTGGAGCCGCGCCTGGTGCCCCCGCCCGGTGCGTAAAGGTGCTCTGCAAAGCGCCCGTCCGACTTGATGCGCGCGGCCAGGATGCCGCGCTCCGCTTCAACCGGCCCGAGCACAGCGGCACCCGCCCCGTCGCCGAAGATGACGCACGTCGAGCGGTCAGTATAATCAACATACTGCGTCAGAACTTCCGCGCCGATAACCAGCGCGCGCTTGGACTGGCCCGTGCGAATCAACCCGTTAGCCATCGTCAGGCCGTAGAGAAAGCCCGAGCAGGCCGCGACGAGGTCGAAGGCGGCGGCGTTGTTCGCGCCAAGCTCGGCCTGAACCAGGCAGCCGGTCGAAGGCAGAATCTGGTCGGGCGTGACGGTGGCGCAGATGAGCGTGTCAATCTCGGCCGGGTCTATCCGCGCACGCTCGATGGCCTCGCGCGCGGCCTTGACGGCGAAGAGCGAAGTGTACTCGCCGGGCGCGGCCTTGCGTCGCTGCTTGATGCCGGTGCGCGTGGTAATCCACTCGTCCGAGGTGTCCACCAGCTTCTCCAGGTCGGCGTTCGTCAGAATGCCTTCCGGGTAAGCGTGCCCCGTTCCCAGGATGCCAGCATTAGTTTTCGCCATGTCTTTCCTCGGGTGAATGGCCAATAGTAAATAGAAAATGGTGAAAAGACAAAAGCTATTCGTCCGTTCACCATTTAATTGTTGATTATTTGCTGTTTACGGCAACCGCGTATTCGCGCGCGTTGGTCTCGGCGATGCCCCGCTCGATGCGCTCGCTGGCCCTGTGCTCGGAGAACTCTTTGACGCTGCGGATGGCGTTGCGAATCGCGCGCGCGTTGGAGCTGCCGTGGCCGATCATCACGATCTGCCGGACGCCTAGCAGCGGTGCCCCGCCGTATTCTGCGTAATCGAGCCGCTTCTTGATGTTGCGAAACGCCGGCTTGGCGAGCATCGCCCCGGCGCGCGTCATGGCCGAAGCGATCAGCTCGCGCTTAATCATCGAGAGCATGGCCTCGGTCAGGCCCTCGCTCAACTTGAGCATCACGTTACCCGTGAAGCCGTCGGTGATGATCACATCGACCGCGCCCGTGAAGACGTCTCGGCCTTCGACATTGCCGACGAAGTTGAGGCTCCCCAGGTCACGCAGGAGCGGGAACGCCTCTTTCGTCAGGTCGTTCCCCTTGGCCTCCTCCTCGCCGATGCTCATCAAGCCGACACTCGGCTTAATGGTCCCGAGCACGGCGCGACAGTAGGCGTCGCCCATGATAGCGAACTGTGCCAGGTGGTGCGCCTTGCATTCGGCGTTGGCCCCGACGTCCAGAAGCAGAGTGGGCTTCTGCCCCTTGGTCGGAATCATGGCGGCGAGCGCGGGCCGGTCCACGCCGGGCAGCATCCCGATGACCATTTTGGCGGTGGCCATCGCCGCGCCCGTATTGCCGGCCGAGACGAAGCCGTCGGCGCGGCCTTCGGTGACGAGCTTGGTCCCGACCCTCAAAGAGCTCTTCTTCTTGCGGCGGACGGCCGTCGCGACGGCCTCGTCCATGCCGATGACCTCTTCGGCCTCGACCAGCTCGATGTTGCGGTCGCCCTGCCGACGCCAGCCGCAGCGGCGCAGTTCAGGCTCGACCACGTGGGTCTGCCCGACGAGAATCACGCCGACGCCCAGGTCGCGCGTGGCCGCGAGCGCCCCGTCAATCTCCGCGTGCGGCGCGTGGTCACTGCCCATCGCGTCCACGACGACCTTCCCGGTCAATTGGTGTTGCCCGTGCTTCATTAAGAGCAGTGATGAGTACTGAGTACTGAGTACTGAGAGAAAAGAAAAACCTTCTTTCCTTTACTCAGTACTCGGTACTCAGTACTTCAGTACTTTTTCACGCTGACTCTTCGACGTGCACAACTTCGCGGCCCTTG
>DATEMM010000329.1:0-4183 GCA_035275605.1 Pyrinomonadaceae bacterium | reverse complement strand
AGGAGCGAACTGCTCTAGCCTTAGTATGGAGCAAAACTTACCACAGGCGCGCAGGGCGCGACAAGATCAGGCAGGCGGGCTCTTGTAGTCCCCCTGGCGATTTTCGTCTGCGGGGAGATTCAGACGGCTGCCGCGCACTCTCTTTGGGAGAGGAGCCGCTGCACTGTCTCGATCAATTCATCTACGTGCGGCTTCGGGACGTAGGCGTCGGCCCCTGCGCCGAAGCCCTGCTGGCGGTGCAGCTCGTAGGCGTCGCCCGTGTAGAAGATGATAGGCACGTCGGGCGTCACCTGATTGAGCTTCTGGCAGAGTTCCAGCCCTGAGCCGTCGGGCAGCCGTTTGTCCAGAACATAGAGATCGAACTGTTCGGTGCGGCTCAGCCGGAGCGCATCCTGGATGTCGCTGGCCACCATGACTTCGTAGTTCGATTGCCCGAGCAGGTGCTTGAGCATGAAGCAAGTATCCTCGTGGTCGTCAACGCACAGGATACGGCATTTCGCTGGTTGCATTGGGGGAAGCCTCCAACCAAAATTTTCGTTCAACTTCAGATGTCGCTCTGAGAATCCCAAAGATAAATCTGACGAGGCTCTCATTATAACGGGCCGCCCCGCCAATTGCTATCCGAAATTTGCCGCGCCGCCCATAGCCCCCGCTGTTTGTGCGCGGCGGCGGTTGCCTGCTAAAGTACCCGTTTTTCAACTCCCGGCATTTTCTTATTCGAGGCCATGATGAGCACACAAACCCTTAATTCCTTCGAGGAATTCTTAGACAAGCACGACGACCGCGCCTGGCTCCAGGTCGTCCTGGAGCTTCTGCCGTCAATCCACGAGGTGGACAGGACGGCCACACAAATCTGGTTCCGCTTCTACCCGCTCGCCTTGCTTCGCGCGTTGGAGCAGGCAGCGGACCCCGAACGGCTGGCCGCGCAACTGCTCCTACAGGGCGACTACTACCTGAAAAACCAGATTGACTCCTCGCACACCTTCCTCTACGGCCACCGCTTCTGGCCCGAAGTGAAGAAAGCCGTCATTGAGCGCGCCGCCTCTTCGTCTGACGGAATTGTGCCAACTGACCTGTTGAGCGAGGTGCGCGAGATTGCCGCGAGCGCCGCCGCTCAGACCAAAGCGCAGGAGTCCCTGCTCGTCGGCATCACGGCCGTCGCCTTGATGACACTCCAGCACGTCGGGCTCGAAGCTTTCCGGGCCTCGGAGGGCATGGTCAAGCTGGACAAACGCGCCGCGCGCAAATCCCCCGAAGAGGTCCTGCGGGAGCGTGCGCGCGACGACAGCCAGGGGCTCTTCGGCTTTCTCAAGACGATTGACAAGGAGTGGACCGTCACTTACGACGAAGGGGACGAGCGCGGGCGTTACAAGGTAAAGCACCTGACGGATTTGGCCTACGGCGCGGCCCAGGATCAGTCGCGCGACTGGCGGGCGATTGACCCGCGCCGCATCGAAGGGCCGATTCCGGTTGAGTGCCGCTCGGCCTCCTGCGGCACTTGCTGGATAGGCGTCATTGGCGGGGCGGAGAAACTCTCCGATGTCGCGCCGCGCCTCGAAGGCAAGCGCATGAAAGAGTTCGGCTACGTCAACACGGACGAGCCCAAGCCCTTGATTCGCCTGGCCTGCCAGGCGCAGGTCACAGGCGCGGTCTCCATCGTCATCCCGCCGTGGAACGGGGTCTACGGCAAGTACCTGAGCGCGCAAAGCGCGGCAGAGAGAGACGCAGAGACGAGCAGTGGCGAGGACGAGAGAGAGCGGGCGAGCTAAAGCCGTTTGACGAAACAGCGGCGATGAGTTGATCCGTCCGCCTTGATGGGCACGGCGCTCATCCTACACTTTCATCCTCAGCGGAGCGGAGAGACAGATTTGGTGGAGAGATCAGAGCGGGGCGGCGAGGCGGCGCACGCTTCGCCGCTTCTTCTCGTGTTGGCAGCGGCGCTGCTGTGGAGCACTGGCGGGCTTTTCATCAAGTGGACGTCGCTCTCCGCCTTCGAGCTGACCTTCGGGCGCTCGCTCCTGGCGGCGCTGACCGTCGCATTCTTCACCCGCCGCGAAGGCTTCCGCCTGAACACGATGACGGTCCTGACGTCTGTGCTATACGCGGGGCTTCTACTCCTCTTCGTCGTCGCCACCAAATTGACGACCTCCGCCAACGCCATCTTCCTGCAATACACCGCGCCCATCTACGTGCTGATTCTTGAGCCCCTCTTTTACAAGGAGAAGTTCAGGCGCGCGGATCTTGTCGTGGTCGCGGCCTGCATCGCTGGGATGTCGCTCTTCTTCGTGGGGAAACTCCGGCCACAGGATGTCAGCGGCAACCTGGCGGCGCTCGCCTCCGGCCTTTGCTTCGCCTTCTACATCCTGTTGCTTCGACACCCGCGCTCCCAGGAGGTCAATCGCGCCTCGTCCGTCATCTACGGCAATCTTCTGCTCGTCATCTTCACAGCACCGATGGGGCTGGCCGCCCTCTCGTACATGACGACGCACGACACTCTCAGCGTCGTCTACCTCGGCGTGTTTCAGATCGGCGTGGCCTACACCCTCTTCACGCTCGGCATGGCGCGCGGCGTCAGGTCCCTGGACGCAGGCATCGTCGGCTACATCGAGCCGGTCCTGAATCCCGTCTGGGTCTTCCTCTTTCTGGGCGAGCGGCCGGGCGGGTGGGCGCTCATCGGCGGCGCCATCATCATCACCGCCGTCGCCACGCACACGATCTGGGGAGCCAGAAGAGCGAAGTTGAAAGCGATGCTCGATAAGCTGGTTTGAGCCTCCCAACGCCGTCACGGGTCTGTCCTAAATTGATTGACATAACATGATCTGAGGAAAGCTGTCCGAAAGCCCCGAAGGGGCGCAATATTGAAGCTTGGGGCAACGCCCCTGGAACCTGGCACAGCATTCAACGTCAAGCCCTGTAAGGGCGGAATATGTATTCCGCCCTTTCAGGGCTTGCGCTGATAATGATGACCGTAACCTGGGGCGATGCCCCAGGCTATTATATGTCGCCCCTTCGGGGCTTTTAGATGGGCTTCTGATTTTAGATTAGGACACTACTCCGTGACGGAAAAGTTAGACGAATCTTCTTTCCGTGAGTATAATTGCGGCCCAGTCAAGCCGCGCCTGCGCTCTAGGTGAGACGGCCCGGTCTGTATCGAAAAGCACATCTCGTTTACCGTAAGTTTCTAAAATTCTTCGCCGGGGCGGCGATGGCCCCGCTTTTTATCTCCTGTCTATTTGAAAGCTACTCCTATGAAGACCTACCGGACATCCCTGACGCGCTTTGTTTTCGGACTTGTCTGCCTGAGTGCGATTGTCATCTCCATTCCGGCACAACAAAAACAGGACCCGGTGCCTGAGCCGCAGGCCGACGAGGATGTCCTGCGCATCAGCACGGAACTGGTGCAGACGGACGTGGTGGTCGTAGACAAACAGGGCCACTTCGTAGAGGGCCTCAAGCCTGAGCAGTTCGAGCTCAAAGTGGACGGGAAGCCGCAGCCCATCTCTTTCTTCGAGAGCGTGACGGCCTGGACCGCCAACGAAGAGAAGCAACTGGCCGCCGCGCGCGGAGCAGTAGCCGCTGGGACTTCCGCAGTGAAAGATGCGCCCATTGCGGACCCGCAGGCGGCCGTTGCCACAAGGCGAGGCCGGACCATCATCTTCTTCGTTGACGACATGCACCTCAACGCCGAGAGCGTCCTGCGCGTCCGCAAGCTCATCACCCGTTTCATAGACAAGGAGATGGGCGAAGACGATATGGTCGCAATCGCCTCGCCCACCGGGAGCATAGGATTCCTGCAACAGTTCACCAACAACAAGACAGTGCTGCGCGCCGCGGCCGCCCGCATCACTTACACGCCCTATTCCATCGGCGACACGCAGCACCCGAGCATGAGCGAGTTTCAGGCACAGTCGGTTGACCGCAACGAGCCGGACGTCATCGAGTATTACGTCGCGCCGCTTCTGCAACAGAACCCCAGGCTGAGCCGCCAGATGGCCGAGGCCATGGTTCACCAGCGCGCCGAGCAGATTCTGAAACAATCATCGCTCTACACTGTTAGAATGCTCATCGCCCTGGACGGCCTGATGCGCACTTCGCTCTCCATCCCTGGCCGCAAGCTCGCGTTCTTCCTCTCCGACGGTTTTTATCTCTACAACCGGAACTCCGACGCCCTGGACAGGCTCAG
>DATEMM010000328.1:0-4371 GCA_035275605.1 Pyrinomonadaceae bacterium | reverse complement strand
CCGCGCCGGCGTCACGGTCCGGACGCTTCATCACTACGACCGTCTGGGGTTGTTGAAGCCGAGCCGCTACACGGAAGCCGGCTACAGGCTCTACGGCGAGCGCGATTTCGCGCGCCTGCAACAGATCGTGATGCTGAAATTCATCGGGCTGCCCCTCAAAGAGGTCAAGGAGCTTCTAGACCATAGAGAGCTTGACCTACAGGCGACACTGCGTCTCCAGCGAGACATCGTCGAGGAGAAGCGGCGTCACCTGGACACCGTGATACTGGCCATCGAGCGCGCAGAGAAAGCCCTGGAGGCGAGCGACGGCCCCGACTGGGAAACTTTCAAACAGATAATCGAGGTGATTAATATGCAGAACGACATGGAATGGATGAAGAAGTATTACACGGAAGAGCAGTTGGCGGAACTGGCCGAGCGCGGAACGCCCGAAGTGCTCGAAAAGGGGCAGCGCGATTGGGCCGAGTTGATTAAGGATGTCGAGGCTGCGGCCAGCGAGGGCGTTGACCCGCAGAGCGAAAGGGCACAGGCTCTGGCCGCCAGGTGGTCCGCCCTGATCGAAGCCTTCACAGGCGGCAATCCCGGCATCAGGGAAAACCTTGCCAGGCTCTACGCAGATCAGGCCAACTGGCCGTCAACCTTCAATAAGCCCTACAGTGACGAGGTCGGCTCGTTTATCCATCGGGTGATGACGAGCCAGAAGAAAGAGTGAGCCCCTTGCGGGGGGCTCACTCCCTTATTGCAGGTCGAAGGTTGGCCGGGAGTTCGACCCCGAAACGCTCCTTCAACAGGCGCATGTCATGAAAGTCCTTTTCGCGTGGGATATAACCATACGCGTGGCAGAGCACCTGCGTCGTCGGCGACAGGCAGCGGACGGGCAGCTCTCCGATTCGCCCCTGACCGCCGAAACCCTCTGCCGGGAAAATCCAGTCTTCGCCATTCTGCATGCGGTAGACGCCGTTTCCCTCCTGGTCGAAAGCCACAGCGTGCACGTCCACTTCCAGCCCGGAGCCGTTCGCCAAAACGAAAGAGTCCGGCGGCGCGCCCTCCTTGATAACGAAGCCCCTCTGTGCCAGGAGTTCACAAAGCGCCGGGACGTTTGAGACCTCTAGCACGATGTCCACGTCATTGTGCGTCCGGGTCTGCTTCCACAAGAGCGCATCAATTCCCCACCCGCCGTCGAGCCAGACGATGATCCCTGCGCTCTCGAAAGATTTAAGTAATTCGATGAGAGCCGATGAAGTCATTTCGGGTTTCGTTTCCATCATTAGCCTCTCATTCAAGATAAACCTACCTTCATAGAAAGATTTGACTTCCGGATTCCACAGTAATATTTTACCTGTGTCTCATCATTGGTTATCGCTACCGGACGGCCATCTCCGTTAGCCTCACTTTCACGCATCCTTACATAGCCATGATTTTTCTGAGCTACAGCTTTAAAGATAGAGAACGCCTCCTGCCGCTGTTGAAAGTGCTTGAGGCAAAGGGGGTCGAACTCTGGTTTGACCAGACTAAAGTCGGGCTCGGGGATTCATTGATTCGGAAGATGTCTGAGGGCCTGGCCGAAAGTGACCTCCTTCTCGTCGCCTGGTCTCAAAACGCCGCCGTCTCAGACCATGTCCTAAACGAGCTGGATGCTTTTTACTGGCGTCGTCCTCAGCCGCCCTTCATTCTATTCATCCGCATGGATGATACGCCAGTCCCGGCCATCTACGCCGCACGCAAATATCTAAGACTAACTGATGACGTCAATCAGGCCGCTCAGACGATCATCAACTGGGTAAATGGTCAGCCGGACCCGCAAATCCATGACGCAGGGGCGACAGCTCCGTCGCCCCAATTTCTACACCGCTTTCCTCGCGGGCCTAGAGTGCCTTTTATATTAATCACGGACGAGCTCGTCTACGCCTACGCCGAAGCGCTCGGCACCTCCGCGCAGGCTAGGAGAATTATTAACAAGGCCAATCAAATGCGTGAGGAGGCGGACCCTGGCGATTCAACCGTGACGCTACTAAATTTTGCCTTTCTTCCAACCTTTGAAGCTGTCGGCGCTTACGCTTACTGGCAGGAGGTCTTTCACGCAGCCTGCCTGAATGGCCCACGCATGTTAGGGGCGTTGCTCCTCTCACAGCCGGACGATCAGTTCGACCTCAAGGCGCGGAGAGACAGGGCCAAACTACTTGAACATCTGAATGCCATGCGCCAGAGATCGGGCGAGGCTTAAGTTCCGTGAAAGGTAGAATCATGATGAGCAGAAAATTAAGACAATTTGTCGCCTCACTATTGCTGCTGAGTCTCCTTCTCATGTACGTCCCGCTGGTGTCGGCCGCGGGCGGAGCGTTAGGCGACCACGGCACATCAGCGCAACAGCGCAAGGCGGCCATCCAGACCGTTGCCGAGTTTTTGTCGGGCCGCACGGATTTGTCCGGGAAGCTGCTCCGGAAGTTTTGTTACGAGCCGTCCGTCGCCCCTCAGACCTGGCAGGGTTTTCCCGCCATCAGGAAACTCGCCACCGCCTATGAAGCTGCCGAAGCGGCCAATCCGGGCGTCGGCGGGGATAAATTGCTCGCTCTCCTTTCACAGTCTTTAGCTCAGCAATACGAAGCCGCCAGATACGAGAGGTCTTTGTCTACATATCTCAAAATGCGTGTGAACAGGCAGCGTTGCCTGGAGTTTCGGAACGTGGAGAAAAGGGTCTTTCTCTCAGGATTGCCGTCCGAGGCTCGCAACGCCATTACGACGATTGCCGATTACAGTACGAGGGGGCCGTTGGGCAGTCCCCAGGCGGTGATCCGATTCCTCTTAAGAGACAATGCGCATTTCACAGAGGCCGATGCGGATGGCTTTTTGTGCCAGAGCGATACTGTCGCGGACGCCATGCTGCGAGTCGCTTCTTTTGATTCCCCGCAAGTCCTGGACGCACGGCTCAGAGAATTGGCGTCAAAAGTCATCATTCATTATGAGGCTGCCAGATACGAGCCATCTCTTCAGCCTTACCTGCCGTCGATCGAGGCGTCCAATCCTTTAAGGGCAAACGTCCGCCAGGGCACAACAGGGTCGAAATCAAACACTGACTTTGGTTTCAGCATCCAGCCTGACAGACCTTATGAGCCTCTGCCGAATACCCGGCCCAGCGCTTCCTTCCCTTACCCGAACAGCGCTTCGGACCTCGGCAAACCAATAAGGAAAGGGCCAAACAAATCGGAGCGCGTGAGTCAGCCCGTGGCACAGTCGCCTCGCACTACTGCACTGGGCCGTGGAGATAGACTGCTAGGAGTGCCCGACAGGCCGATTATTTTAAAGCGACAACCTCCAGTAGCTAACACTAGACCCGTTCCACAACGGCCGGGCAGGTTCGTGCTCGTACAGCCGCCCCCGCCTCCGCCCGCGAGACGATATGAGTTACCTAGAACAGCGCCCCCGACGCAAATAAGACCGAGTCTCCCGCCGCGCCAGGCGCCGATTAAACCCTTAGGCGAGTGCCCTTAATCGGGAGCATATCAGTTCAACTTTTGGCACGCATCCCCAAAGAAGGGTGGCGCTTACGCAGCACACCCTTTAGATGCTCTTTGGTGACGTGTGTGTACCGTTGTGTCGTGGCGATGGAGGCATGCCCGAGGAATTCCTGGACTATCCTGATGTCCACACCGTTGCGCAGAAGCAACGTCGCCACCGTATGACGCAGCATGTGCGGCGTCACGTGCCGCTCTATCCCGGCCGCCTCACGTAGGTGCGCTATGACGTTCGTGATGCCTTGAGTCGTCAGCCGCATGCCGGAGGAGTTCAGGAAGAGGGCCGGGCTTAGAGTCTCGATCTGCGTCCTTGCCTCCAGGTACTTCCGCTGTACGCGCACCGTCTCTTCGTCAACCACGACGGCCAGCCGGTCCCGACCGCCCTTCCCTTTAACCCTGAAGACGGCTTCCCTCACGAAAAAGTCCTGGACGTTGAGAGCTGATACTTCGCCCACGCGCAGCCCGGTCGCGAAAAGCAGATCCACCAGAGCCAGATTCCGAAGGGCTCTGTATTCAGGAGACGACACTCTCAACGAGGCTGATGGGGCTTCACTTCCATCGTCAGGAATCAGGGCTGCCAAAGAGTTGTTCTTCCTGGCTTGTGAGAGGAGTTTTCGCATCTCGCGCGCGCTAAGCGCTCTTGGCAATTGTTCGACCCGCCCGTAGCTCAGTTTGACCCTCCAGAAGGGAGATTCTCGCAACGAGCCCTTACGTACCCAGTAAGAGCAGAAGACTTTCAGGACGACCATCTTCCGGCGGATAGAAGTTGGCGAATAGCCTTCCTGGCGAAGATGCGCGCACCAGCGCTCGACGAGGGACCCGCTCACCGATTTCAGAAGGAGACATTCGCCGGCGAATT
>DATEMM010000327.1:0-3500 GCA_035275605.1 Pyrinomonadaceae bacterium | reverse complement strand
AATATGGTATTGCGCCCTTTCAGGGCTTAATCCTTAAACTTGCATCTATTCCTGGGGCGATGCCCCAGGCTATTATATGTCGCCCCTTCGGGGCTTTATGACTTTCCAAACAGGCTCTCAGTACTCATCACTGTTTCATTAGACTGCGACTGGTAGTCTGCGTAATTGTTCGAGCGCCATCCGTGCGGCGGCGACGGCGGGCGGAAGATGCGGTGGGGCCAGGAAGGCCTTCGGGGCAACGCGCGTGAGCTCTTCGCGCAAGGGGTCTAGCAGGAGGTCGCCAGCGGCGAAGACGCCGCCGACGCAGGCTACCTGGAAACGCTCGCGCGCCATGCGCAGGCTGCGAATGACAGCCGTAGCGGCCAGGCCCAGTTCGCGCCCGGCATCAATCACTATCTGGCGAGCCGCCTGGTCCCCACCTTGTGCAGCTTCGATGACGGACTTGGCGAAACCCGCCATCCGGTCGTTGGACATGCCCGGCGAATAGATGGCAATGAGCAGGTCATCCGTCGTCGCCACGTTAAAGTAGTTGCAGGCCGCCTCTCCCAGCACGGTCTCTTCGCCGCGCCCGTCGCAGGAGCGCGCCATCGCTTGCAGGGCGCGCCGCGCTATCCACGAGCCGCTTCCCTCGTCGCCCGCGAGCGGTCCCCAGCCACCGGCGCAAACGTGCTTGCCCTGCGCATTGAGGCCGCAGCAGACCGACCCCGTCCCGGCGATGATGACCAGCCCCGGCTCCCCTTCCGTCGCGCCGTAGAGCGCTATGTCCGCGTCCGTGACCACCTCAATCGAATGTATACCGAGGCCGCTCAAGGCGTCACGCATACGCAGCCGCAGGTCGCCGCGCCTGACTCCAGCCAATCCGACTTCGGCAGCCACTATGTCCGCACGCCTGACCCCGGCCGCGACGCAGGCATTGTCAACCGCCTCGCGTATGGCCGCCGCCGCGGTCCCGATGCCGACCCGCAAAGGATTCGATGGGCCAGCCGTGCCTTCGCCGAGCACGTACTGACGACCGTCGCTGATGACGGCGCGCGTCTTCGTGCCTCCGCCGTCAACTCCCAGCACGAGATCGCGTCCTTGGATTCGGGGGGGGGACATAAAATTAGCTATCTTGGACTTCGGCTTCATCACTTCAAAACGCCCTGGCACAATCAAAGGCCCAGAGGCTTGCCACAAATTCCCGTCCTCAATTATAGTCAGCGCCGTCTCATAATAGAAACTAAAAGATTTTATCCACACAATAACCATTTCTGATACACTGAAGGGGATGGAACTCAGACAGTTAAAAGCTTTCGCGGCGATTGCCGAGACGGGAACCTTCACGGCCGGAGCCCAGCGCGTGCACATCACGCAGGCGGCAATCAGCATGCAGATACGGCAGTTGGAGATTGAGCTTGGCACGCCGCTCTTTGTGCGCGCACCGCGCCGCGTGATTCTGACGGAAGCAGGAGAGGCATTGCTGGAGCGCACGCGCCGCATCCTGCGCGAGCACGACGCGGCCGTCGCGGAAATAGCGGAGCTGGCGGGGGCCGAGCGCGGGCGATTGAGAATCGGGAGCGCCTCGGCGATGGTCAGCGCGGATCCCTTGCCGCAGATTCTGAAGGAGCTGCGCGAGCGCTACCCGCGCGCGGAGGTCTCCATCGTTTCCGGGACGAGCGAAGCACTTGTGCGCCAGATTCTGGCGGGCGATTTGGATGTGGCGTTCGTCTCGCTCCCGGTAGAGGCGCGCGGCATTCAGACGGAAGTGCTGAGCCGCGACCAACTGGTCGCAATCGCCTGCCCGCGCCACCAGATGGCCAAGCAGACGGTGGTCAGCGTCTTCATGCTGGCGGGCGAGAAACTCATCCTGGGAGAGCGTGGCGGCAACACGCGACGCCTGATTGACAATCTGTTTGAAGAGGCAGGGGTGCAGCCGTCGGTCGTAATGGAACTGAGCCGCCTGGCGGCAATCAAGCGGATGGTCGAAGAAGACATGGGCGTCGGGATTGTGCCGCTGCAATCGGCGCGTGAGGAAGTGGCCGATGGCCGACTCGTCGCCTGGTGGGTAGAGGGCGCGCAGATTAACTGGGAGCTGGGTCTGGCCAAACTGGCCGGCGATTACGACTCGCCCATCAGTCAGACCTTCGCGCGCCTGTGCCGGAAATATTTCAGCCCGGACGCTCAGCAGCAGAAGCCCGCGCCGCGTCAGAAGACAAAACCAGCGCCCGAGAAACGTAAACGGGCCGCCTCCGCGCGCTAATCCTAACACTGAACAACTTCACTCGCTGTATTCACAGAGAACCGCAACGAGCCTATCTATATCCGCCTCGTTGTTGAAGAAGTGCGTGGCGACGCGTATGCCCTCGGGTTTTTCCGTAACACTGATGCCGTGCCGCGCCAGGTGCGCGACCACGCGCTTTGGCCTTTCCGCCGCGACGAGCGTTTCACCGGAGCGCGAGCTTTCGTCATCGAGCGGGGAAAGAACTCTCCAATTAGCTTCGGCCAATCGCTCTGTCAGATAGTTGTTGAGCGAGAGAACACGCTGCTCAATCTTCCGCGTTCCTATCTGCGATAAATAGTTGACCGCCGCGCCGAGCGCGAAGATGCCTGCGAAATGCGGGCAGCCCCATTCGTAGCGGGCCGCCGCGTCATGGCGAACGCGAAACTCCCGGTTGCGGTCCGCGAAAGGCTCCTCGACGCTTAGCCAGCCGATGGCGCGCGCCCGCGTCTCACTTTGCAAACGGCGGCTGAGATAGACGAAGCCTGAGCCGTAGCCCGCGATCATCCACTTGTGTCCCGTCGCGCAGAGCGCATCTATCTGCATACGCTTGACGTCAATCTCAAAAGCCCCCACTGACTGACTCGCGTTGACGACGAATGCGTGCTCGCCCTTGGCGCGCCCTATCTCATCCAGGTTGCTGCGCAGGCCGTTGGAATACTGGACGTGGCTGAGACAGATAATCGCCGTGCGCTCCGTCATGGCCCGGCGCACGTCGTCTGCGCGAAATTGCCCGTTTATCGTTTCGACTAATCTGACGGGGATGCCGCGGTGCAGCCAGGTGATAGTGGAGACTGGAAACTCCAGCTCAGAGGAGATGACTTCGCCGCGCCCTTCGAGCGCGTCTACGATGGTGTTCATGCCGGACGACGTGTTGACGGTGAGAGCTATCTCGTCCGGCTCAGCGTTGATGAAGGCCGCGACACGCCTTCTGACCTCCTCGCGCCGTTCCAGCCATTCGTCCCAGAGGGCGTCCGCCCCCTCCATCATCTCTCTATAAAATCCTGTGGCCGCCTCCATCACTGGGCGCGGGACTGGCCCGGCCGCCGCGCTGTTCAGGTACACAGTCTCCGCCAGCACAGGAAAATCGCGCCTGATCTCTTCCCACTCGCTCTCGCCGCTCATCTGCACTTTAAGACTCCGATACGTTTCAACATTAATCACCTGACGATAATCCTGTGAGCCTTCCCGTCATCTTCAATCGCGATGCCAACTACGCCGAGGCCAACGTGATAGCCTATGG
>DATEMM010000326.1:0-8376 GCA_035275605.1 Pyrinomonadaceae bacterium | reverse complement strand
CTCCGTGAATAGTGGTCAGTGGTCGGTGGCCTGGGGTCAGTTAAAAACAAAAAACGCGGCGCTCTTCGTCGCCTTTCTTTTAACTGACCACTGGCCACTGACCACTGACCACTGCTTTATCCTACGCTGCCCTCTAGTTTCAGACCGAGCAGGCGCGTGGCCTCAACCGCGAACTCCATAGGCAATTGCAGAAATACGTCTTTGCAGAAGCCGTTGATGATTAAGCTGACGGCGTCCTCCTGGGAGATGCCGCGCTGCTGTAGATAGAAGAGCTGCTCCTCGCTAATCTTCGAAGTCGAAGCCTCGTGCTCGACGCGCGACGTGTTGTTCATCACCTCTATGTAGGGGAACGTGTTCGCCCCGCATTTGGAGCCGATCAACATAGAATCGCACTGCGTGTAGTTGCGCGCGCCCTCGGCCTTCGGCATGACTTTGACCAGACCGCGATAGCTGTTGTTCGAGCGTCCGGCCGAAATGCCCTTCGAGATGATGGTCGAGCGTGTGTTCTTGCCCAGATGAATCATCTTCGTGCCCGTGTCTGCCTGCTGCGCGTGATTCGTCAGTGCGACCGAGTAGAACTCGCCGATGGAGTTGTCGCCCTGAAGGATGCAGGACGGGTACTTCCAGGTGATGGCGGAGCCGGTCTCCACCTGCGTCCAGGAAATCTTGGAATTACGTCCCGCGCACTTGCCCCGCTTCGTCACGAAATTGTAAATGCCGCCCTTGCCCTCTTCGTCGCCCGCGTACCAGTTCTGAACGGTCGAGTACTTGATCTCGGCGTCGTCCAGGGCGACCAGCTCGACCACGGCCGCGTGCAACTGGTTCTTGTCGAACTTCGGCGCTGTGCAGCCCTCCAGATAGGAGACATAAGCTCCCTCTTCGGCGACGATCAGGGTGCGCTCGAACTGCCCAGACTCCGAGTTGTTGATGCGGAAGTAGGTCGATAACTCCATAGGGCAGCGCACGCCCTTCGGGATGAAGACGAAAGAGCCGTCCGTGAAGACTGCACTGTTGAGGGCCGCGAAATAGTTGTCGTTGGTGGGGACGACCGAGCCTATGTACTTGCGCACGAGCTCCGGGTATTCCTGCACCGCCTCGGAGAACGAGCAGAAGATGACGCCCGCCTTCTTCAGCTTCTCCTTGTAGGTGGTGGCCACCGAGACGGAATCGAAGACGGCGTCAACGGCGACGCCCGCCAGTTGCTTCTGCTCCTGTAAGGGGATGCCCAGCTTCTCGAAAGTACGGAGTAGCTCCGGGTCCACTTCGTCCAGGCTCGCCTTGGTCGCCTTCTGCTTCGGCGCGCTGTAATAGATGATGTCCTGGTAATCAACTTCCGGGTACGAAAGGTTGGCCCAGTGGCGCGGCTCCTCCATCGTCAGCCAGTGGCGATAGGCCTTGAGACGAAACTCCAGCATCCATTCGGGCTCACTCTTCTTCGCAGAGATGAGTTTGATGGTCTCCTCGTTCAAGCCCCTCGGGATGACGTCGGACTCTATATCCGTGACGAACCCGTATTTATATTCTTTGTTGGCAAGTACCTCGATACTGCTCATCTTATTTTCCTACTTCCCTCCCGGAAGTTTTATTAGAAATCGATAATTGCTAGTGGGTCGGGCTCAGACGAGGCTGGAGCCTCTGAATCTGGTGGAGCGTGGCGTCCACGTTGGCCTCCGTCCCGACCAATTGTGCCAGCGTGACCCCGGCCAGTGCGTTCTGGACGATTTCATGCAGCCCCAAGATGACGGGCCTGATTCCGCAATCACTCGTATGGACGCAAACGTCCAGCACGCCCGTGTAACTCTTGCAGTGCCCGGCTACCTCGTCCGCGTCCAGCACTTTAATAATCTCGCTCAGGCGAATCTCCGAAGCCGGGCGCGCCAGTTGATACCCCCCCTTGGTGCCCCTCATGGACTGCACCAGGCCGGCCTTGTTCAGAATCCAGAGCAGCTTGCCGGCGTTCGCCACCGAAATCCCCTCGCGCTTGGCGATCTGGGAAAGCGTCAACGACTCGCCGTCCGCAAGGTGTGCCAGTTGTACCAGGCAGCGCAGACCGTACTCTTCCTGGGCCGAGACCTTCAAAGCTCTCCAACACTCCTTCCAACATCCCTTTTTGAGATTCAGGATTCGCGAGCATTGTAGCATACCTTACTTTTAAGTCAAGATTGAATAAGTGCTTGAAACTAAAAAGATAAGGCCCGCGGGCGGGCCTTAAAGAGGCTTCAAAAGTCGGAGTGCAACAGAGATGGGGAGCAGCTTAACTTACAGGGTGAAATTGAAGTGTATGAAGCCCATGACGCGGACGGGCTGGCCGTCGATGACGGTTGGGCGGAACTTCCAGCGCTTGACGGCGTCTGTGGCCGCCTGTCTTAGGACCTGCGGGCCGTTTGTCTGCCGCACGTTCGTGACCGCGCCCGTTTCGTCCACCTCCAGGTAGACCGTCACGACGCCAGTGATGCGCGCCATCTTGGCGGTCTGCGGGTAGGACGGGTTCACCCTCTGCGTAGCCTTTTCGACCAAGGATCCGACCTCGACGGGCTTTCCCGGTTCGGCCGGACTAGTTTTCGGGGCATTACTTGAAGTGTTGCTGTCGGCTGGCGGCGGCGGAGTACGATTCTCAGCGGGGGCAGAGGCTTTGCGCGCGACGCCAGTGTCAGTGGTATGGTTCGGCGAGGGGGTGGACGAGGCCGCGACGCTGCCGGAGCCGGGCGTCGTCAGTGAAATATTGTTGACGGACAGATTCCCGTTGGAGGCGATGTGCATTTCCGAGGCCGAGAGCTTCTCGCGCACGTCTGCGACTTCGCGCTGCCACTGGAGGCGTTCCTGCTTGGTGCGGGCCAGCGTGCCGCGTATGCTCGCGACCTCTTCGAGCAGGCCGAGCGCGTCGAAACTCTTCTCGCTCTGGCCGCAAATCTCCCTGGCCTGTTCGGCGACGCGCTCAAGGAGCATGCGCATGTGATCCAGGTCGTTGGCCGCCTCGGCAGGCAACTCCTTGTCGGCGAGGTTGATGCCAAAGGAGCGATAACGAGAGAGGTGTTCGCGCGCGCTGCCGACGGCCTGGCCGGCGAGCGCGAAATAGGTGCGTGTGGAATTTTCGTTTTGTGGAGAGCGCAGCTTGTAGGTCTCTTCCAGAAGAGACTGGGCGCGCATGTAATCGCCCTCTTCCAGGTAGATGCTCATCAGCATGACGCGCGCGACGTCGCGCACGGCGTCATCGGTCGTCACATTGCGGATAGCGTCAAGCTCGGCGGCGGCAGCGCCCAACTTGTGGGCGGCTATCAGGGCACGCGCTCGCTTCAGGCGCTTTTGCGTTGCATCCGGCTCCGGCGTGGTTTGCGCCAGCAGGGTCACGGCCGTCAGGGCGAGACACAAAATTGTTCCGGGGATTAAATTGATAACATGGCGGACACTTTTTTCCTTCACTTTTCAAACTCCATAAAAAACTTAAGCGAGCTCGGGTTGGGCTCGCTTGCGGGGAACAACCGAAAATCGCTTGTCGCCCCGCATTATGGCCTCTTCGACGGGCTTTGGGCAAGCCCGCCGGTTGAATTTTGACCCGCTTGTGTGCTTGATGGCGCGAGACTCTTGATAATCTGCTCGCGGAAGATACGTGCGCGTGCCTTTATATCCTGTTCGTCCAAAGTTAGCAACCTCCGGTCGCGCATGACGACCCGGCCCTCAATGATGACCGTTCGCACATCGTCCGCCTTCGTGGCGTAAACCAGTTGCGAATAGACGTTATAAAGTGGCGTCTGGTTGAGGTCGTCCAGGTCTACTATGAGCAGGTCCGCACGCTTTCCCTTCTCGATGGAACCTATCTCGCGCTCCAGGTGCAGGGCACGTGCGCCCCTGATCGTCGCCATCTCGAAGGACTGCTGCGCCGTCACCACCTTCGGGTCCATCGTGAAGACCTTATGCAGCTTGGCCGTCGTGTCAATCTCTTCCCACATGTTCAGGTCGTTGTTCGAGGCCGCCCCGTCCGTCCCCAGACCCAGATTCAAATCATCCTGGAGCATGCGCGGCACGGGCATCACGCCCGAGGCGAGTTTCATGTTCGACTGTGGGTTGTGAACGACTCCGACGCCGAGGCGCTTGAGAACAGCGATCTCCTCCTGGCTCGGGTGGACAACGTGGGCGGCGATGACGCGATTATTCAGGAACCCTATGCGCGCGAGGTAATCGACAGGGGAGAGCCCCTTGCTCTTAATTAAGTCGTCCACCTCCTTGCGTGTCTCGGAGACGTGAATGACGACGGGTGCGCCGGTCCTGTCGGAGAAGGCGTGCACCTCCTTGAGGTGCTCTTCGGAGACGGTGTAGGGCGCGTGCGGCGCGATGGCTGGCACAACGAGCGCGTGCCCCTTCCACTTCCTGACGAACCTCTCCGTGTAGGCCAGCGCCTCGCTCCAGGTTTTGTTGTCCGCGACGGGGAAATCTATCACCGTCTCGCCGAGCACGCCGCGCACCCCCGCCCTCGCCGTCTCATCCGCGATGGCGTCCTCGAAGTAGTACATGTCGCAGTAGGTGGTCGTCCCGCCGCGAATCATCTCAGCCAGGCCCAGCCGCGCGCCGACGCGCACGAACTCCTCCGTGACGTTCTTCGCCTCGGCCGGGAAGATGTATTTCGTCAGCCACTCGTTTAAGTCCAGGTCGTCGGCCAGACCGCGAAAGAGAGTCATGGGCACGTGCGTGTGCCCGTTGATGAGCCCTGGGGTGATGACCTTCCCGCGCGCGTCAATCGTCTCCGCCGCGACGTATTTGGCGTCCACCTCGGCGCGCGTGCCGACATCGAGGATGCGTCCCCCGCGCACGACGACCGAGCCGTCTTCGATGATGCGCCGTGAGCCGTCCATGGTGACGACGGTTCCGCCCCGCACGATGAGATCGGCCCGCGTCCGTCTCTGCGAAGCTCCTGCCGCAAGCGGGGCTGAGATTGAACTCATAAGAAGAAAGGCGATGATGGCTCGCAAGCTTTTCAATATGTTCATAGGAACCGATTAGTCGGCGGGTTTCGTGTTCTCCGGCTCGGCCTGATTGCCGCGCTTCTCGCCCTCCGCCTCCTTCAGGAAGCGTGCGTCGAAAGCGCGCGGCAGGAGGTTGCGCATCTCGTCAATTTCGATGTCGCCGTGCAAATTGCCGAGGATGATCTCGGCGTTTCGGCAATACTCCCAGATAATCTGCCGGCACGTCCCGCAGGGCGGCGTCAACTTCTCGGTCGCGGCGACGACCGCGAGGCGCTTGAAACTTCTCTCGCCTTCCGAGAGCGCCTTCCAGATGGCGACGCGCTCGGCGCAGACCGTGAGGCCGAAACTGGCGCTCTCGATGTTGCAGCCGGTGTAGATTTTGCCGTCCGTGGTCTCGACCGCCGCGCCGACACAGAAGTTCGAGAAAGGTGATAGTGAACAGTCGCGCGCGATTCTCGCCGCGTCAACCACTTTTTGAATTTCCGGGTCTGTCAAACCTGCCCTCCGCTCGTTGCGAGCGCGCCTGAGAGGCGCTCGCGAATCTTGCCGCTAATTAAATCAATGCTGACCAGGTTGTGGCCGCCTTCGGGGATGATGACGTCCGCGTAGCGCTTGGACGGCTCGACGAACTGCATGTGCATGGGGCGCACCGTGGCGAGGTACTGCTCTATGACCGAGTCGATTGTCCGGCCACGCTCGGCGAGGTCACGCCGTAGGCGGCGGATGAACCGTATGTCGTCCGGCGTGTCCACGAAGACTTTGATGTCCATCTGCTCAAGGAGTCGCGCGTCGGCGTAGATCAGGATGCCTTCGACGATGACGATTGGCTTTGGCTCGATCAGGACCGTTTCGTTTAAGCGCGTGTGCGTCCTGAAGTCGTAAAGCGGCAGCTCGACCGAGCCGCCCGCTTTCAGCTTCTTAATATGATGAACCAGCAGGTCGTTGTCCAATGCATCCGGGTGGTCGAAGTTGACGGCGTTGCGATAATCGAGCGGAAGGTCTTTGAGATTGCGGTAGTAGGAGTCCTGCTGGATGAACGCCACTTCGCTCGCGCTGACCGATTCGAGGATGCGATTAGCGACCGTCGTCTTGCCCGAGCCCGTGCCGCCGCAAATACCTATAATCATAATTCAGTGGTCAGTGGTCAGTGGTCAGTGGTCAGTAGAAGTCAGTTTTTAACTGACCACTGACTACTGACCACCGGCCACTATTCTCGGGATGACGCGCCGGAGCAGTTCCTTGAAGGTTTCGCGGACGCGCTCGCCTGTTTCAATTACTTCCTGGTGGTTGATGGGCTCGCCGATTACTCCGGCCGCCATGTTGGTGATGCAGGAGATGCCCAGAATCCTGACCCCCATCTGGCAGGCGGCGATGGCTTCTGGCACAGTGCTCATCCCGACGGCGTCCGCGCCGAGAGTCCGCAGCATACGTATCTCGGCCGGTGTCTCGTAGCTCGGCCCGGAGAGCGCCCCGTAGATGCCGCGCCGCAACTCCAGCCCCATCAAGTGCGCTTCCTCGACCGCAATCTCCTGGTAATCCCGCGAGTAGACTTCCGACATATCTGGAAAGCGCGCCCCGAAGCGGCCGTCGTGCGCCCCGCGCAAAGGATTGACGCCGATTAAATTCAGGTGGTCGGAGATGACCATCAGAGCGCCCTGGTCGAACGCTACGTTGATGCCGCCCGCAGCGTTCGTCAGGATGAGCGACTTGACGCCGAGCAGGCCGAGCGTGCGAACGGGAAAGATCACTTCCTCGAAGGAGTAGCCCTCGTAGTAATGGAATCGGCCCTGCATCACAGCCGCCGTCACGCCCTCGATTTTACCGAAGACCAGGCGGCCGGCGTGCCCCTCCACGGTCGGGCGCGCGAAGCCGGGTATCTCCTCGTAGGAGACGGCCACAGCATCTTCCAAATCGTCCGCGAAAGCGCCGAGGCCGCTGCCGAGCACGAGAGCGACGCGGACCTCTTCATTGAAGCGCGAGCGCAGGAAGCGGACCGCGTGCTCTGCGCGCTCATACGACGGGGATGAACTTGAACCTTCCAGCATGATCGAAGAAGAGTCTACCTTATCTCTCTTTCTGGTACGGAATCCCCAGCGAGCGCGGGGCGCGCGAGAGCCCTATGAAGCCCGCCAGCACGACTATCGTCAGCACGTAAGGGATGATCTGGATGAACTGGACGGGAATTCTCACGACGCCCTGCATCTGTATGGCGACGGCCTCGGCGAAGCCGAAGAGCAGGCACGCGAGCATCGTCTGCACGGGTCGCCACTTGCCGAAGATGAGAGCCGCGAGCGCTATGAACCCTCTCCCGGCCGTCATGTTGCGCGTAAAGAGCGAGGACTGCCCGATGGAGAGGTACGCGCCGCCGATGGCCGCCAGCGCGCCGGAGATGAGCACGCCCGTGTACCTGATTCGCGCCACGCTGACGCCCGCCGTGTCCGCCGCCTCAGGGTTTTCGCCCACCGCCCGCAGGCGCAGGCCAAACGGCGTGCGGTTGAGCACGTACCAGGTCAGCGGCACCAGCGCGAAGGCTATGAAGATGGGAGCGTTCGGGAGCAGGTTGTTAATCGGAATCTGCGGGGTCGCGCCCGTCGAGTCGAACAGTGCGCCGCTCATCAGGGCTGGCACACCCAGAAAGAGAATGTTGATGGCCGTCCCGGTCACGACCTGGTCGGCCTTGTACCGGATGCAGGCCACGGCATGTATGGCAGCGACGATTAAGCCCGCGACGATGGCCGCCAGTAACCCTATCCACTCCGGGGCGGGGTAGCCGTGCACCGTAGCCAGGTGGGTCACGGTCGCCGCCGTGAACGCGCCTGCCAGCATCAGCCCTTCGAGCGCGATGTTGATGATGCCCGACCGCTCCGAAAACAGGCCGCCGAGCGCAGCCAGAAGCAACGGCGTCGTCAAGCGAATCGTCGAGGCGATTAACGCCAATGTGAATATATTTTTCATCACACTTGTCAGGGGCAGTGGTCAGTGGTCAGTGGTCAGTTAAAAACAAAAAACTCGGCGCGGCTTACTGCTTTTCTTTTAACTGACCACCGACCACTGACCACTGACCACTGCCCCTAGAGTTTCGACCGTTTCAGCAGGCCCCACCTGGAGAATGGGCCGCGAAATAGCGCTTCGGCGGCGACGAAAAGGATGACGATGGCCTGAAGCACCTGAACAAGGTCTTTCGAGACCTTGTTGGTAAAGATGTCCACGAACAGTTGCCCGCGCGTCAGCGCGCCGAAGAAGATGGCCGCGAGCAGGACGCCGACCGGGTGGTTCCGCCCCAAGAGAGCAACGGCGATTCCAGTCAACCCGTAGCCCGCCGAGAATCCCTCGTAGAAGCGATAACGATAACCCATCACCTCGTTGATGCCGACCATCCCGGCGAGCGCGCCCGACACGGCCATCGCCAGCACTATCT
>DATEMM010000325.1:0-15577 GCA_035275605.1 Pyrinomonadaceae bacterium | reverse complement strand
CATTATTCTTCGGCGCAGGTTTTTCCACTTCCCTGAGCTGAAGAACTTCGGGCGGCCCGTACTTTGTGCAGACAATCGCTTTCATATGTATGCCCACCAGAATACTTTGATTCGCCCTTCTTTTACGCAAATCCACCAGATAAGTTTCCAAACCTGATGCTCGAATTAACCAGGTGCTGGCACAACGCTATGGCGGACAAGTTGAGGATAATAAGACAAGCTAACTCGCGCTCCGGGTGGATGAGTTGTTGGGCGGCGCGTTTGCTTTAAGATTGTTGCTTTATTTTAGATGCTGTCTGAAAAATTCCAGCATCCGATTTTGAGCTACCCTGGCGGCTTCGGCATGATAAGTCGGTCGCGTATAGGCGAAGAACCCATGCTCGGCTTCATAATTGTATAACTCCGCCCGCGTTCCTTGCGCTTGCAAGATTTCAAAAAACTTCTTGACGTCCGACTGCGGAATACCCGTGTCTGTGAGGGCATAATGCCCCTGAACGGGAGCTTTAATGTCACTGACAATATCAAAAGGATTCACAGGGCGATTAAATTCCGGCGGTAGGCGCAAATTCCCGTAAAAAGGCACTACCGCGTCAATTTCTTCAGATTTCGCCGCAAACATGAGAGCGATTCGCCCGCCAAAGCAGAAACCAGTAATGCCTATTCGGTTGCGTTTAGCAAATGATTGCTTCTTGAGATAATCAATACCGGCTTGCACGTCCCTGAAGACATGCTCATCTGTAATTTGATTGATAAATACCTTTCGTTTTTCATCGGCGGACATCGAATCAGTTTGGAGAGAGAAGATGTTTGGAGCTAACCCGACAAAGCCGCCCTGCGCTAAAATCGCGGTCGTATTCCGTATATATTCTTCTGAGATTAGGTTTCCTGCAACGACAATAACAATCGGATAGCGTCCCTTTGCTTTTGGGCGTGACAAATAGCCGTCAATCGTACCTGCCCCACTCTTGAACGTGACCTTCCCGTGCGTGATACCTGGGTCATCGAGAGCCTTTATGAGAGGCGCATTTGTCTGTTGACTTAGCACTTCAGAATTAAGCATTGAAACGCCCGCCATCGTCGATGCCGCACCACAGAGGAAATCTCGCCGAGTGATCTTTTCTTTGCCGTCAGACATAAAGTTACACTCTTTTTATTACTCCATCCCCGCCTGTAAAATATCGCCAATCGTAAATTTGCGACAGCTCTTTTTCAAGGCTCTGAATAAACGGAAGCCACCCAACGCTCAAATTAACCCGGCCCGCGCGTAAAGCATTCAGGCAAGCCAGAGAGGACAACGATGAAAGGAAAGCTATCGCGGGGTCGGGTTGAATGAATTGTTAGGCGCGCCATTAGTTCATTTAAGATCTTCTAATTCCAAAGTAGCCTTGTAGAAAAGGCGATTTTCCAAATCGGGAGATTCAAGCCGGTGCCAAATATATTGAGGTTCTCTGCGGTCATCGACAATGGATGTATGCGCTTCTAAACCAATAAGAATAACATTTACCTGTTCGGTTTTTTGCTCTTTCTTAATGGCTTCAGAAATACATTGATCACTTTTTAGTCGCTCCTTGAGTTCAGTGCTGGTAACATCGAGATCAATGTCTAACTCAACTTGAGTGAATTTATCATCTTCGGGAACGCGTACTGATTTCATATCAATAATTCTTAATACTTTTATTTGAAATTTTACTTCTGAGATTTGCACCTCCTTTGCTTTAAAATCTTTGATATCCCAACCTACTCCTATCCATGCATTAAGAACTCCTAATTGAGTTCTTATGTCGAGCTTTTCAATACGTATTTTTGCTGAATAGAAAGCAGCAGGAGGCACTAAACTAAAGAGATATGGGCCTCTTTGTGTGGAGGAACTGCCAGAAGTAAGAGCACGCTGATGTAGAGATTGAAGAGTAGCAGCATGTTTATCTACCCATTGCACGGAGCTAATGTAAAAATGCAACGTCCCTGTATCTATAATTTTTCCTACAGAGAGCAAGAAAACAGATTTCATCACAAGAGCCATTGCGACAAAGCTATACTGCATATTGGCGCGTAGGTTTGAGGTGTTTTCAGTAGGGTTTTGAAAAATGTATGGGAATAATGGCTGAATTAATGCGTAGCAGTAGAGGATTGTTACGACCGCTTTGTTAAGGCCGATATATTTACTGTCTAGTCGCCCGATTAGAAGAGCAATTGCGATTCCCACAATTAAGCCGTTGATAATACCGGCTAACAAATTAAATTCATCAAGAGGCGGCTCTGCCCCATGCGCAAGGAGCTGAAGAGTCCAGCCGATAATTATAATCCCTATCAGGAACCAAATTCGCCCATCAGCCGACCAGCCAGAGATTCCTACATATTCAGCAGATATGTACAGACCAAAAAATGCGAGTGCACTGAGTGTATGTATGTAAATAGAGATGTAATCTGCATATGCAGCTAAGTTTTCACGGTGGATTCCATTAGGATACGCTTTAGACGAATCGACAATAGCGCGACATATGTAGAAAAGGAGCCAAAAAATAAGTAGAAGGTGAAGCCAATCTTTGAAGTTTACAACTGTCTTGGTAACAGCATCGCCTTCTTGGCTACGGTTAGAGCGCCCAATTCCTAAACGCGGAAGAAAGAAAAACCACGTTGCTAATAGTAGGATGATGTGCCCTATATCATTAACATATAAAAGATATTTGGGCCGATTGTGAGTATCTTTTAAAGTTAAAACAAATCCACTAATGAACCCAAAAATTGCAAGTAGGTTAATAGCTGGTAAGATACCAAGCCATATCTTATTAAAGATAAACTGATACATACGAGGCCAGGCTCGATGCAGCCAGCCAGCAAACCAAGGTTGCTCATCATTAATATAAGAAGTAGCCATATTATAGAATTAAAAGTCCATCCACATTAGTACCCTAACCATATAGATAGTTCAACTAAAAGCGCCTACCAACTCATTCAATCGGAGCGAAATCAGCCTGGCTTTCATCCGCAAGACTCGAAGGCTGCTCGGCAATTCTTCCCGCCCGGTTAATTCGGGCGTTAGGCGGCAACGTAAATAGACAAGCTATATCCTTCGTAACCAGCAAGATTGAGCAGATAACGAAACAGCCCACTTAATTGGGTCGCATCACTGCTGCTAAAGCCGCTAGAGTGCATCGAAACTCCCTCAGCGCACCGCTTTCTTCACGAGCGCGCTGATCCTTGCCTCTTCAGTAGCAGTCAACTCCTTCAGCGCGTAGGCGGTCGGCCACATGTCGCCTTCGTCGAGGTTCGCTGTGTCGCTGAAACCGAGCGTCGCGTACCTCGTGTTGAACTTCTGCGCGCTTTGGAAGAAGCAGATGACCTTGCCGTCCCTGGCATACGCGGGCATCCCGTACCAGAGTCTCGGCGTGAGGGATGGCGCGCTGGCTTTGATGATCTCGTGGAGCCGCTTGGCCATGGCGCGCTCTGGTTCCGGCATCTCGGCGATCTTCGCGAGTACGTCGCTTTCCCCTTCCGCCTTGTCCTTGTTCGCGCGCGCTTCCGCCTTCAGCTCTTTGGCGCGCTCCTTCATTGCGGCTTGTTCCTCGTCTGTGAATCCCCCGGACTTCTTGTTGATTGCGCTAGTGCTCTTGGCGGACTTTTGCATCTCCTTCTTTGGGCTCATAGAATTCTCCTTATACTCAATTAGATTGAAAACTTCGCCGCAGTTCCAGTGCTGATCCAAGCTATTATGATATGCGCCACCTAACGCATATTAGACGCCCTAAAATGCATCACAAGTTACGCTCATTTAAGCGTCTAATCTTCCTGCGCCTTCGAATATTCCCTGTACTTCTGTGCACGTTACGGGGATTAGCCTGCCGCACTGCGAACGGATTATATGATGTATGAGCGCCTTTCATGGCAGTAGCGACGCGCCGGGGGCTTTACTGGAGCAATGCATTGCCCGGCACTTTTAAGCCACGACCAAAAGCTCTTTCCAGTCGGTGGTGTAGCGAGGGGAGCGGCGCGCGGACTTCGATAGCCAACTCGGCTCATCGTCTTTAGGCAATCCGTACCTGATTGTATCCGGGCCGAAGCGTGCGTTGACCCCGTCAATCGCCCGCATGATCTGCCGAGTCCTGACCCACTGCCGGTCTCCCTGCATCCTGATCGTCATCGGCGACGCAGGGGCCAGGGCATTCAGCATCACGCCCGCAGACTTGAATTTGCAACCTTCCCTGTAAAGCCGCTTTGCACACGCCCTCGTCTGCTCAAGCAGCTCGGGCGTCGCGTCGGTCGGGTACGACATCTCCACGGTCATCGAGTTCGCATAACGGGCCCCTGTGCCGGCAAAGCGACTGGTCGCGACGAAAACCGTTACGGCTCCCGCCGCGAGTTTACGCCTGCGCAGTTTTTCGGCCACGCGGACGGTGAAGGCTGCCACGGCCTCGCGCAGGTCGGAGAGCGTTTCGACCGGGCTGGCGAATGAGCGTGAGCATGTCAGGCTCTTCCTGGGCCGCGGGCAGGACTCCAGCGGAAGGCAGCAATTTCCTCTCAGCTCTTCAATGACGCGCGCGACGACTACGCTGAAGGCTGCGCGCGCATGCCTCACGTCCAAATCCCTCAACTGCCGCGCCGTCAAGACGCCGAGCCCCTTCAGGGTCTTTGTGTACCGGCGGCCTATGCCCCAGACCTTCTCGACCGGGGTACGTTCGAGCGCGCAGTCCTGGTAAGGCGAGCGCGTGAGGTCCAGCACGCCCTTCGCTTTTAAAGATTTCCTGGCCAGATTGTTCGCGAGCTTCGCCAGCGTCTTCGTCTCGGCCATCCCGACAGACAGCGGGATCCCCGTCAACTTGTAAACCGTCCGCTGTATCTCTCGCCCGAACTCTGTGAGCGAGCCACGGCCGACGTCCTGCGTCAGGAGCATGAAGGCTTCGTCTATGGAATAGATTTCGACTTCCGGCGTTAAGTCTCTGAGCACGGACATGACACGGTCGGACATGTCGCCGTAAAGGGCGTAGTTAGACGAGAGGACCCGCACGCCGCGCGCTGTCGCCAGATGCTCTATCTGGTAGAACGGTGTGCCCATCCTGATGCCGAGCGCCTTAGCCTCCTCGGAGCGCGAGATGACGCAGCCGTCGTTGTTCGACAGCACGACGACGGCTCGCCCGACGAGTTTGGCGTCGAAGACGCGCTCGCACGAGACGTAAAAGTTATTACAGTCGCAGAGGGCGAAGACCTGTGCCATTTCTCTTTCAATGCGGGCGAATAGACCAGAGGACTTTGCCCCAGACCTCGAAGTCCATCTCCTCTGTCACGTCAATCGGCGGATAGGCTTTGTTGGTTGCCAGGAGCCGAATCTTTCCGTTCTGAAGGCTCAGCCTCTTGACGGTAAAATCGCTGAAGATTCTGACGATGACGATGTCGCCGTCTTCGGCCTCGCACGCGCGGTCAACCACCAGGATGTCCCCTTCGCGCATCTCGTCGTTCATCGAATCGCCTATGACCCTCATGTAGAAGGTCGCGGCCGGGTGGCGTATCAGGTGGCGGTTGAGATCAAGCCGCCCCTCGACCAGGTCTTCGGCCGGAGACGGAAAGCCCGCCGAGATGCGCGCGACGAAGAGCGGACGCAGCAGGCGCAGTCTTCCGCCGTGCGTCCCTATGAAAGAGACATTCATGCCCGAAACATCCTCCAATGTATGAAACAAGCTGGCCGAATTCTAGCCGCGCTGCTTTCCGGGCGTCAATCTTTTTCTTGTAAGGAGTTTTCGTAAAGGGCTCTCGGGCTGGCCCAATCTTGACAACAGGCTGTGATAAGAATATCTTGCGCCTGCTTTGCCACAGACTTCTCGCGGCGGGCCCGCTGACTTTTGACTTTGGGCACTTCGCTCTCTAATTCTTGAACAAATCGATCACAGAAACCTGACCAGGACCGAACTCACCCGGAGGCGCAAGCTTATGACCATCAACGTCGTTGTAGATTTGTCTCACTTCAACACCGTCAGTAGTTTCGAGACCGTCAAGGAGGACGGCATCGTCGGCGTCATTCACAAGGCCACGCAGGGCACTTCGATGGTTGACCCCAAGTACCACGTGCGTCAGGGTGAGGCTCTGGCTGCGGGTCTCTGGTGGGGCGCTTATCACTTCGGCGTTGGAGGCGAGGACGGCGCGGCGCAGGCCAAATACTTCCTCTCCGTCATCAAGCCGGGGCCGACTGACCTGCTCGTCCTGGACCTCGAAGAGAACCCCGGCGGCGCAGGCATGTCGCTCGGTGAGGCGGAGGATTTCGTCAAGTACGTAGAGGCCGAGACAGGGCGCTGGCCTGGCCTCTACGGGGGCTCTTATGTCAAGGAGCTTCTGGGCGATAACAAGGATACTGCGCTCTCCTTCTGCTGGTTCTGGCTCTCGGAATACGGGCCGACGGCCAGAGTTCCTCCGGCCTGGGACACCTGGACGATGTGGCAGTACACGAACGGGCAGGTCGGCCCGGAGCCGCACGCGGTCGCCGGCATTGGTAACTGCGACCGCGACCAGTTCAACGGAGAGCTGGATGGCCTGCAAAGGCTCTGGGGCTACGCGCCGGCAGCTTCGACAGCCTCCACGGACTCGTCTGCTTCCGGCGGCTCAGCTCCTCCGCCGCAAACCTCCTGATAATCAGGATTTCTTCTTCGATCTTTTAGCGAGATTTGAGGTGCACGAAGCGTTGGCAGGATATTCCGGGACTCCGCTGCTCAAAAAACTTGGGATTAAGGAGGGCGCACGCGTCTCGCTCGTCAATGTCCCGCGAGATTTCCGGGAAGAACTGGGGCCGCTGCCCGAAGGCGTAGAGGTCGTCCAGCCTTCGTCGCGCCGCCCGCTGGACTTCATACTCGTCTTCGTCAAGAGCCAGAGGCAACTCGGCGAGAATCTCTCGGCGCTCCGCCCGAAGCTCTCCCAGAACGGGATGCTCTGGGTCGCCTGGCCCAAAAAGAGCTCGGGCGTGGCAACCGACATCTCTTTCACGGAAGTGCAGGCGGCGGGGCTGGCGCTGGGAATCGTCGATACGAAAGTCTGCGCCGTTAATGACATCTGGTCCGGACTCAAGTTCGTCATTCGCCTTAAAGACAGAGTGGCCGCGCCTTAAGTTTGACGAGCCCCCTTGAACATGTCGCTCTTGAAGTCCCTCGTCCTGACACTGCTCCTGCTGACGGCGGCGCTCCCTGCGCTCCGGGTCAAAGCGCAGGAAGCGCCGTGCCCTTTTGACGAGTCGGCCTTGAGCTACGCGGGCACGCCGCGCGAGCAGGCCAGGTGTCTTCTGCGCCCGGTGCTCGTGGGGGGACGGCTCGGCGCTCAACTCAAAGACCTGCCCGCCCCGCTCGATAAGCTGCTCGGGAAAGATTTGGAGGTGAGCCGGGACGCGCTCAAACTTTTCCTGGCCGAGCGTAACATCAGCGAAGAGGACCTCGGCGGCTCGCTCTCCGATTCTGTCTCACCCGCGAATCCTTTAGACCCGAGCGCACCCTTAGCACGTTACTTCGTCATTCATGACGTCAGCACGCCCAACTACCTGAACGCTCCCTTCCCCGCGGACATCAACGAAGCAACATGGGTCTGGAACGACCTGCGCCGCAAGTGGGCCAGCAGGAAGGTGACGCACGTCTACGTCAGCCGCACGGGCGAATCAGCCACCGCCGTTGATTTCAAGTCGCAACTGCCGGACCCGCACCACGGGACAAAATTTGCGCGTGACCATCTGCGAGACAAAGGCAAAGGTCTATACCTGCATGTCGAGCTGGTTCAGCCCAGGCGCTCAGACCCGCAGGGCGCTACCGGCAATGACCGGATCGCTCCCCTGCCAGGCTTCACGGACGCGCAACTGGAGAGGCTGGCCCTCGTCTACATCGCGGCCAGCGTCAGGCGCGGCCTCTGGCTGATTCCGGCTTTCCACGCCGCTGTGGACGCAGGCATCCCAGATGCACACGACGACCCGCAAAACTTCGACACGGCGCGCTGGGCCGAACGTCTACGCACACTCCTCAAAGCAATCAAAGCAACAAAGAAGAGTAAGTAGGGCACGTTGGTTGTTGCCCTCTGTGCCAGGATGATAGAGTTCCAAGACCAACCGGACCCTGCGCGGACGCATCAGATGGGACGTAGAGCGCGCGCAGCGGTTTGTGCGTGCTCTCTTTAATGTGGCAAACTAGCCCTGATTCAAGGCGGCGGTGAGATTATTTATTGCGAGTAAAAGCTGCCCGTTAAGCTTTAATTTCTTGCGCTCTTATCGATAAAAGGTCCGGGGCCGCCGCTGCTCAAACTACTTTGGGCGGGAAACTTTGGCGGCCCCTTTCGATTTGAAGGAATGCTGTTCATGTTGAGACGAAGATTTACGGCTTGTGCCGTGGTTGCGGCGCTGCTCTTTATTCAATCCGCGGTTATCACTCCGGTCGAGGTCAGGGCGCAGACGGCGGGCGCTAAGGACGTGGTCATGATTCTGCCGTTCGAGAACACCTCGAACCTGGCCGAGTACAACTGGGTCGGCGAGAGCTTCGCTAATTCGCTCGCGGACCTTCTGCGAGTGCCCGGCCTCGTGGTTCTCTCGAACGACGAGCGCGAACTGGCCTACCAGCGATTGGGACTGCCGCTGACGACCATCCCGTCGCTCGCCACCGCCATCCGGCTCGCGCGCGCTGCCAACGCGACGATGGTGGTGCTTGGCACCTACAGCATCAACGTCAACCAGGACAAGTCCATCGCCACGCTCCTCGGCGCGGCCCGCGTGATTAAGGTCAACGAGGGGCGTCTGATGGGCGAGGTCATGCCGGACGGGCGCTGGGCCTCGCGCATCTTCGACTTCGGAGACCCCCTGACGCAGTTGCAGAAGATGCAGGGACGGCTCGCCTTCGACATTCTCTATGCGCGCGACAAGGCGTTCCCCTTCACACGCAACGAATTGATCGAGCGCGCGACGAAGGTTCCGCAGGTCGCATTTGAGACTTACCTGAAAGGTATCCAGACCGACGACAAGGAGAAGCGCAGCATCTACCTGAAGAACGCGCTCAAGATTTATTCGGACGAGAAGGGCGGGGCCGTCTATCCTGAAGCAGCCTTCGAGCTGGGCCAATTCTATTTTCAGGAGCAGGACTGGAAGCAGGCCGCCGAATATCTTTCCAGGCTCCAGAAGGAGGACCCGCACTACACGGAAGCCGCCTTCTACGCCGCGCTCGCTTACAACAGGCTGGGCAACCAGCGCGGCGCGCTCGACGTCTTGATGCCGCTGACGCCCGAGAACTCCAAGACCCCTCTGACCAGCATCGTCAACAACGCGGGCGCAATCTCCGTCCAGGCGGCGCGCGACGAGAAGAACGCGAAAGAGCGCGAGGACCTTCTGGTACAGGGAACCAGGTTTTTAAAACGCGCGGCGGACTCCACTTCGCCGGATGATTCGATTGTCCGCTTCAACTACGCTTACGCGCTCTTTCTCTCTGGCAAGTACGCAGAGGCCGTAGAGCAGTTGCGCCCCATCATCGCCGCCGACCCGCGCGACGGCCAGGCCTATTTCCTCCTGGCCAAAGCCCTGGAGAAGACGGGGCAGGCAGAGCAGGCGGCGGACGCAGACGACCAGGCCAAGCGCTTTCTCCCGTCTTACGCCAAGTGGCAGGTCGAGTGGCAGAAATCGCAGGGCACGCAGAACGTTTCCGTAAGGCTGCGGACTGCCTTCGTTCGCAGCGACCTGCCGCCCGCCGAGGTGGTCGAGACGGTCCCCGCCTCCGGGAGTCCGCAGGAGTTTCTTACTCAGGCGCAGAAGCTCTACCAGGACGGGCGCGACGAAGAGGCTTTACAGCTTCTGCGCCGCGTGCTGACGCTTGAGCCGACGAGCGCGGAAGCTTTCCTCCTGATCGGCCGCATCAACCAGCGGCTAGGCGACCAGCAGGCCGCCATCAGCGCCCTCAAGACGGCCATCTTCTGGGAGTCGAAGACCATTGACGCGCATATCCTTTTGGGCCGCATCTTCCTGGAGCTAGGCGACCGCGCACAGGCGCTCTCTTACGCCCGCAGCGCGATCCAGATAGACCCGACCAACCAGGAGGCCATAGCCCTCCAACGCCAGGTCGAGACAGGCGGCAAGTAAGGCACAAGTAAAAAGGTAAAAGGCCAAAGGGGAGACGAAGAGCCGCACGCGCTTCGTCTTCCCTTTTGCTTTTTTACTTTTACCTTTCCTTGTGTGTTAGAATTCGCCTCCTCGGACTAAGGGTTTGTCGCTTCGGACGGCAGAAGGCTGGTATGGCTACGACTACCTGGCTGATTGTGCTGGCGGCCGTGCTGGCGGTCGGGCTCGCGCTCCTCGTCTTTGCCCTGTGGAGACACAAGAGGGCTGCGTCCGCAGACGTTGATTTGCTGGGGGCGGTTGCCTCTGTTGAAACGACTCTTGCGCCGGAAGGCTCCGTGCTGATCAGGGGCGAGTTGTGGCGTGCGCGCCTTTGTGCCGGAGCGGACGAGGTCGAGCGCGGGCGCTCGGTTCGCGTCGTCGGCGCGAGCCAGCACCTGCTCGAAGTCGAGCCCATGACATAAGGGCCCTTCAAACTTAGATTGCGGGATGATTCTCGGCCCCGGTGCGGCAATTCGCGCTTATGGCGACAGAAACTCACAAATATCCCGACCAGCTTGACGGCGAAGGGCGCCACTCGGCGCTCAAAGAGTTTAGCCGGGACGAGCGCCGACCGGCCGTCCTTCTCCTCAGCGCTCTAGTGCTCTCAGCTCTCTTCTTCGGCATCGGCCTGATGGTCGGGCGCTGGACTGCCGAGCCCGGCCCCAGGCCGCAGGCTGCTCCACCCGGCAACGCATCCACGGCTTCCGTGCCGGCCCAGCAGCCCGCAGCTTCGCCATCCGCGACGAACACTGCCGGCGGAACCTCAACCGCCGCCGAGCGCCGCTTTACGCTCCTCGTAGCGACCTACGACTCGGCCGAAAAAGCCCAGCCGCTCATCAAGTCTTTAAGGGAAGCAGGCTACGGGGACGCCCGAACCACCAGCCCGCGCGCGGGCGAGCCCCGTCCCAGGTACTCCGTCCTCGCCGGACGCTTCACACAGGACGAAGCTCGCGAAGCCGCCCGCCGCATGCGCTCCTCCAACGACCCACGACTAAAGAACGCCAGGGTGATCGAAGAACAGTAGTCAGTAGTCAGTGGTCGGTGGTCGGTGGTCAGTGGCCAGTGATTAAGAATGCCGCCTTGTGCAGCATAGCGGTGCATTGAATTTAGCCCGGCCTTTCAAGGCCGGGTCCGCCATCGCAAAATGATGGGCGTCGCGTCAGCGACGCTTGAACCTAGAGGCCGCATTGATTCACGCGTCGCTGACGCGACGCCCATTTTATTTCGTCCGTGTACCCGGCCTTTCAAGGCCGGGCTAAATTCAGACGGCCGCTACGCGGCGAAATAGACATGGACTTTCACGGGTTGCGGCAACGTCGTTCAGGTGTCCAACCGCAATAACTGCCTCCTCCTCACCGCTCACTTCTTACTGCTCACTTCTTACTGCTCACTGCCCACTGACCACTGACCACCGACCACTGACCACTGCTTGTGGCACGCGACGTGCTGAGCTACTTGTCGGCAAGCACGAAATGGAACGTGCCCCCGCCGCCAACACCCCTCTGAGCGCCGCCTGCCGCTGCGCCAGCCGCCCGCCGAGCGACCCTTCAGTAAAACTCTCCGAAATGTGAACCCGGTCAGGAATGGCCGGGTTCTCCCACGTTTACGCCCTTTTTAAGTTTATCCCAGCAGAATCCTCCTTTCACTCCCACGCCGCACGAGTTTTCACCAAATTCCACTCCTACCTGCTCACTTACGCCGAAGCGACGAAATTTGTCACTGAGGTGGTGACGTTTTCTGTCGAATAGACCCGATTCGTAGACCATTTCCGCAAGAGGCCACCCTGGTTTGAAGCCGCGAGCTGCGGGTCAAAGAAATTTTTCTTCCCGTCCCCGGCTCAAGACTCAAGGGCTCTCTTTTGTTAAACTCCGCGGGTATGGAAGACGCCGTGATTCTTGACGCACCTTCGGCGCGTGAGCGTTGGTGGACGCGTATCGGCAGGCGCGTCCGCGCCTCTGCCCCTGCGCGCGTCGAAGTGGGTCTGGCCGTCTTGAGCGCCGCGCTGCTCGTCTTCTCGTTTCCCGATTTCAACTTGTGGCCGCTCGCCTGGGTCTCGCTCGTCCCGCTCTTTCTGGCCGTCGCCCGCAGGCCCTCGCGCGGGCGCGCGTTCCTGCTCGGCTGGCTTACTGGCACACTCTTCTTCTACGGCTCCTGCTACTGGTTGACGCACGCGATGATTCGCTACGGCGGCATACCCTTCTGGCTCGCTTACCTCTTGATACTGATACCGACAGTCATCGTCGGTCTCTTTCCCGCCGCCTGCGCGATGGCGCTGGCGCGCGCAGTCAAGCGTTGGGGGGCGCGTGCACTTTTCCTGGCCCCCCTTCTCTGGGTGGCGCTAGAGTGGGCACGCCTCGGCTTGACCGGCCAACTCTGGAACGCCATTGGATATTCGCAGGCTTACGCCCCCACCCTGATAGGTGCGGCCCGCTGGGGCGGAGTCTACGCCGTGGGGTTTCTCATCGTGACGGTGAACGCGGCCGTCGCTTACCTGATCTTGCAGAGAAGCGAGCGCGCGTTGATAGTCATGGCCGCCTCGCTTATGGGTGTCGCGGCAATTGTCGTCCTGAGCTTAGTTTCGATGGTCGTGAGCACGTCGTCCATCGCCCTCAAACCCGACGCGGTTGTCGTCGCCGTCCAGCCTAACGTCCCTATGGATGATCAGTCCCCTGCGGAGAGGGCCGCGCTGTTAGAGCGCCATTACGCTTTGAGCGAGGCGGGTCTGAAACAGAAGCAGGAGTTTCCAGGCGTCCCGCGCGTTGTTATCTGGCCCGAATCGCCCATGTACTTCAGCTACGCGCAGTATGCCGAGACGCGCGAGTTGATCGCGCACTTCGCCTCGAAGAATCACGCCTCCGTCCTTTTCAATGCGATGGAGCCAGCGCCCGCCGGCGGCACTTACAACTCGGCCGTGCTGGTCAATGAAGAGGGTCTGCTGGTGGCACAGTATGATAAGATTCGCCTGTTGCCGTTTGGCGAGTACGTGCCGCTGCCGCGCTGGCTGCCTGGGGTGAGTGCGATTCCGACTATGGTTGGAGACTTCACGCCGGGCGCCGAGTACACGTTGATGCCCCTGGGCGAGGCCCGCGCCGGAGTCTTTATCTGCTTCGAGTCGGCGTTCCCGTCCATCGCGCGCCGCTTCGCAGCCGACGGCGCGGACGTGCTGGTGAACATCTCTAACGACGGCTACCTGGGCGAGACGCCGGTCATGCGTCAACACCTGGCAAACACTGTCTTCCGCGCCGTCGAAAACGGCCGCCCCGTCGTGCGCGTGACGAACACGGGGATCACCGCTTTCATCAACGAGCGTGGCCGGGTTGAGGACGCGACCGCGGGCTTTCAGCCGGAAGTGAGAACGTGGGAAGTGCGGCACACTGTTGAGGGCAAGACGTTTTACACTAGGTTCGGTGACCTCTTCGTCTGGCTCTGTGCTGTGATTAGTCTGGCGGTCGTGGTAATTTCGTGGAGAAAAGAGAAGGCGGCACCAACCGCCGGTTAAGAACATAACGGATAAGTTTGAGGACTATTGAGCATGCTGGATAGCGGATCGCTTTTAGATTTACGTAACGCTTACGAAGACCTGAGCGCCAGAGTCGAACAACTCGGGAGGTTTCTTTGATGTCGCTGCGAAGCGCGCGGAATTAAAACGCATTGAGGAGCAGGCGACAGCGCCAGATTTCTGGAACGACCAGGAAGCGGCGCAGAAGCTGATGGCGCAAAGGAGCCGTCTGGAACGCGGCATCGCGCGGCAGGAGCAGTTCGAGTCGTCAATCGCGGACGCGGGCGTGCTCTTCGAGTTTGCGGAAGAGGACGAGGATTCCTTAAGCGAGCTGCGCTCAGTCATTGAGCGGCTCGGGCAGGACGTCGGCCAGGCGGAGACGGAGATGCTGCTCGCCGGGGAGAACGACCAGTTGAACGCCATCTGCACGATTCACCCTGGAGCGGGCGGCACGGAGTCCCAGGACTGGGCCGAGATGCTCCTGCGCATGTACCTGAAGTGGGCCGAGCAGCGCGGATTTAAGACGGAGATAATTGAATACCAGCCGGGCGAAGAGGCTGGACTCAATCGAGTCACCTTCACGGTCGAGGGCGAGTACGCCTACGGCCTGCTGACGGCGGAAGCCGGCGTGCATCGTCTGGTTCGCATCTCGCCTTTCGACCAGGCGGCGCGCCGTCACACCTCGTTTGCCTCGCTCTTCGTCTACCCGCAGATTGACGAGAACATAGAGGTGGAGATTAACGAGAAGGATTTGAGGGTGGACACCTACCGTGCGACCGGCGCGGGCGGCCAGCACATCAACACGACCGACTCGGCCGTCCGCATCACGCACATCCCGACCGGCATAGTCGTCTCGTGCCAGAACCAGCGATCGCAGCACCAGAACCGCGCCGTCGCAATGCAGGTCCTGCGCTCTCGCCTCTACGAGCTTGAGCTGGAGAAGCGACGGGCCGAGACCGCCGAGCTGGAGGCCAACAAGCAGGACATCTCGTTTGGCTCGCAGATACGCAACTACGTGCTCGCGCCCTACCGCCTGGTCAAAGACGCGCGCACCAAGCTGGAGCGCGGCGACGTGGACTCCGTGCTCGCCGGCGACATAGACGATTTCATCAAGGCGTACTTACTTTCGCGCCGGGCGGCGTGAGAAACAAAAGTTAGGACGATGAGAAGTAAGCCCGATGTGCTACTTCGTCACAGCTACGCTGCCTTACAACGTCAAGGTTGAATCTGTAGCTTCGGTCTTTGAATCACACACGCTTGGGTTTGAGCTGATCTCCAATCCACACGTTTCCGCACAGGTAGAGCCGGGAGATTTGTATGTTCTAACCACGAGAGGTTACTGTGACTGCGATACTGCCTTAGGCTTGCTCAACCCCAGGGATAATTTTGAATCCGTGAGTTACGAGCGCGAGTTGAAAAAATTCCGAAAGCAGGGTTGGAGCGAAGCAAAGATTCAGAGGTGGCTTGAAGAAAAGGAACAGGCGAAGGAAAGATATATGAGCGTAGCCCGGCAACGGGCTGAAGCGACTGCGCCCGAGGCAGGCCCCTGGGTTGATTTCATTGCCGGTCTGCTGAGGTCCGGATATACACCCAGAATCGGGTTGCTCCTACACATGTATAGCGGGAGCGTCAGCGGAGAACGCGTCAACATTCTTGGCAGAGAAAAAGTAGGACTTAGAGATTTAAATTCGGAACGGCTCCTGAGGATGAAGGAAGATGTGCTATACGAGTTCGTCAGCTAACGAACCCGTATCTGTCTTGCGGAGAGTTTATGGCAACTACACAACCGGAAGCGCGTGCCAAAACGCCAACGCCCAAGAACACGCGGCGCAACGAGATCATAGCCATCCTGCTCTGCGCCACGGGCGCGCTGCTGGCGCTGTGCCTCTTCTCTTACAGGCCGAACGACCCGTCATGGAACACGGCCGGGCAGGGCGCGACGCGCAACCTGGCCGGGCCGCTCGGGGCCAACGTCGCCTCCGCGCTCTTTC
>DATEMM010000324.1:0-6163 GCA_035275605.1 Pyrinomonadaceae bacterium | reverse complement strand
CCTGGGGCATCGCCCCAGGAATAGATGCAAGTTTAAGGATCAAGCCCTGAAAGGGCGAAATACTCTATTCCGCCCTTTCAGGGCTTATCATCAATGGCGACGTGTGACCTGGGGCGTTGCCCCAGGCTATCGTATGACGCCCCTTCGGGGCTTTCGGACGGCTTCTCGCAGATCGTGTTTTGTAAATTCAATTAAGGACACTACCCCGACGTCGCGGGCTATTTTTGCCCGAATCGCTCACCAGGTAATTTAATGCTATGGCGTGAGGCAGATGGCCCGGACGAGCTCCGAAAACCTCGTATCCGACCTCAAAGCTTCTGTCGTCCTGCCCGACAGGGCATAGGCGTGCCCTAGGTGTGCCAGCGCCAGGGTGTTGCCTCCCCACAAGTCAAAGGGCCGAAGTCGTAGTATCTGGGAGCTGGCGCGCTCATCTCTCTACAGGAAGCACTATCTCGTTCGAACTTGAGGAAGCGGCTCTGCACTTAAAGATGCTTGTGCTCTCTTCTGAGTTGACTCAAGGAGGGCGGGTAAATTTGGCGGGCTTCTTCCGGCGAATGCCGGGGGATGCAGGACTTGCTCAAAGGCCCTGACATTGGCTGCTCGCGTGCGCGAACAGTGTCAGGGCCTTTGAGGAATGCGTGAGCCGGGGGACTTATCCTCCGGGGATTTTTGCGACTAGCCGATGTCAACGATGTGCGAGCGTGCGCCAGCTTTGACTTTGGTCTTGACTTTCATTCTCATGGCCTCCTTTCAGGGTAAAGATACGGAAGATAAAAAAAGCTCCGTTTACAGCCTAGGCTTAGCCGTTAGGGTCTATGAGCCCTCCGCAGCCAGCTTTGACTTTAGTTTTGACTTTCATGGCTGTGTCCTCACTTTACGGAAAGATGGGGAGAGACTTACAGGGTTGTCGTTAGGGCTTGGGCTGGCCGTGGGGGTCCAATCCGTTTCCCTCGCCAGCTCTAACTCTGGTCTTGACTTTCATGCCGGGGGCTTTCTCCTTTCGCTGAAAGGTAGCGACGGCTAAACTTTTCCACTTAAGGCTACGGAGCGCCGTTGTCGTCCATGCGTAACCCGGCACCAGCTTTAATCTTGCTCTTGACTTTCATCTCATCACCTACACTTTCAAGAAAGAGGGGATAATTAATCCTGCCTCTTATGGCCTTGGGGATCCGTTGGGGTCGAGTCCGGCTCCCTCGCCGGCTTTGACTCTGCTTTTGACTTTCATTCTCTTCAATCTCCCTTTTCGAAATCTTGGGCTGCCTAGCCGTTACCGTCTATGCGCGCTCCCGCGCCGGCTTTGACATCGCTTTTAACTTTCATGAGCGTGACCTCCTTTCTTGAGAACTCGGGCTTGCTGGCCTTCAACCTAAGACCACTCCCGAGATGAGTCAATGCCTTTTACCGAGAATTGATTTTTCCTGATAAAGATTGATTTTTCCCTGGAATCTCACGCTTTCGACCGGACACAGGGGAGAGTGTAGGCGGGACCGGGCTTTTGACTTCAGGTGTTACTTGCGACTTACGGTCGCGGATTGCCGTTCGGGTCAATACCGACTCCCTCACAGGCTTTGACGTTGGTCTTTACTCTCATGTCAGCACCTCTTCGTCTCAAGGGTTACGAGTAATGTCAAAGTGAGTCGCGTCCAAAGACGGATTGTTTTAAACGCGACTCACCGCTCTCAAGCTCTGGTCAGCCGTTCGGGTCTATCTGGCAACCTTCGCCGGCTTTAACTCTGGTTTTGACTTTCATAATTCACTCCTCCTGACAGGACTCTCTGACAGAGCCCTGAAGGCGGGGGCTGTCGCGAGGAGAGCAACCTCACGCGGCAACTTTTACGACTCGGGCTCATCTTCGAAGCCGCCCGTGCTTCCGCGAGCACGATATGAGCCGGCCTTGATGTTGGTTTTGACTTTCATCTGATGCTCTCCTTCCTAAAAAATATTTGTCCCTTTGAGTAAGTAGGCTGCTGGAATAGGGCCTCCGACGAGGCGTCGAGCTTTCAGATATGGTGTTACGGTTTGGGCTGGCCGTTCGGGTCTATCCCACATCCGTTACCGGCCTTCACTCTGGTCTTGATCTTCATGGCTTTCTCCTTTCTTCTGAAATCGTGGCCGCGTGAGACGCGCTCTGGTCTTTTATGCTCAGGACCTCGGACCCCCCTCGGCCCTGAGCGAGACTCACGGTGCTGCTGCTGGCCAGCTTTGGGCTTATTCTTAGAAGCCGCCCCTGGTGCCGCGAACCCGGTATGAACCGGCTTTGATTTTAGTTTTGACTTTCATCGACGCATCTCCTTTCCCGAAAAGACTGAATCAGCCGTTCGGGTCTATGCCCCAGCCTCGACCGGCTTTGATTTTGGTTTTGATCTTCATGAGAGGGAACTCCTTTCTCGAAAATAGAAAAGACCTGATGCACGATTAGCCGTTCGGATCAATCCTTACGCTTGCTCCGGCTTTGACCTTAGTTTTTACTTTCATCGGATGAAACTCCTTTCTTCAAATAATTTCTAAGGGCGCGTCCCGCCGTTAGGATCAATACCAGACCCCTCGCCAGCTTTGATTTTGGTTTTGACTTTCATTTCAGGGAATCCTTTCTTCAAACTAATTTTTAAGGGCGCGGCGCGCCGTTAGGATCAATGCAGGAACCCTGGCCTGCTTTAACGCGAGTCTTAATCTTCATCGCATCATCTCCTTTGCGCGGTCCAAAGGCCTTCTTTGGTTATGGCCTGGGAGCACCGTTCGGGTCCATGGCCCCGCCTGAGCCGGCTTTAACTCTGCTCTTAACTTTCACGACTCTGATCTCCTCTCTTTAGAAATGCAGCGCGATGGAATTGAAACAGAGCGAACACTCTAGTTGTCCTACCAGCGAAACTTAGTCCCGGCAGATGTGCGAGTCAAGCACTATGTTTTGGAAGAAATTCCAGAAAATCGGAATGCTAATCCGACGCTTGGAGAGCGAGTGCGAAACTCCTGAACTGAAGAGGTTTTAGGGGTGAGCGATGACGACCAGCGTTCTGGTCCGAGCGAGCACACAGCTCAATGCGCGGCGCAGATTCTCGGGGTCCAGCGCGGCGAAGCTCTCGTCGAGCACAACCAAATCTGCGTGCTGTAAGATAGTGCGTGCGATGTAGAGACGGCTCTTCTCGCCGTGCGAAAGCTGCCAGCCGGTCTCGCCGACCATTTGCAGCATTCCCCCCGGCATCCGGTCGAGCAATTCTCCGAGACCTAAATCTCGACAGACCGCTTCGGCCTCTTCCATCTCTTCCGGACGCGCGGGCCAGCGCCGGCCCATCAGCAGGTTGAAAGCAAACGTCTCGGCCATCACGTAGTTTTCGTGAAACTGCGGCGCAGCGACGACCAGCCGCCGCCAATTCTCGTCGCCGAGCGTCTGCCGGTCGAAGCCGCGAAGCAGCAAGAGCCCGGAGTCAACCTCACGCAAGCCGACCAGGAGAGCCGCCAGAGTGGATTTGCCGCTGCCCGACGGGCCTTCGAGCAGGATTTTATCGCCCGCCCGAATGCACAGGCTGCCCTCCTTGATGGCGGGCTCGCTCCGGTCGCGATAACGGAAGACCAGATCGCGCGCGTCCATGATCGCTTCGCCCTCGCGCGCCGGGCGTGCGTCTACGTCGTGAGCAGCGACCTCCGTGCTCGAAGCGTTGGACACGACGGCCGCATGAAATACCGGCGCGACCTGTCTCCAGGCGATTGCGGCGTCGATCAACTGCGTGACTCCGACGGTCATCCTGCGCAGCGCACTGTAGGCTAAGAGCACGCCGCCGAGCGCGACGGCCAGCCGAGCGGTGGAACTATTACCGTAGACGAAGGCCGGCCCGAGCGCAGCGATGCCGACGAGCAGCCAGCCGCGCGGCACTAGCGACGGCAGCAGCACGGACGTTCCATCCATCTTCTCCGACGCCAGATGATAAAGCTCCAACGCCTGATCCTCAGCCTTGTGCCAGGCTCCGCGCGGCTCCTGTGCCAGGCGGGTGCGGTGCCCGATCATGCGCTCGACCAGGTCGTTGGTCAGATTCACGCGCATCTTCATCCAGCGCCCGCGCTTCCTGAAATACCTGCGGCAGAGAAGCAGCGTCGCGGCGACCCACGCCGCCAATAACAGGGAGTGCGGCCAGCCGACGCTTCCCTGTGCCAGCACCCAGGCGGCGATTGAGAGCTCTATTCCCGCGAGCAGGCCCATCAAGCCCCCGCTCAGGGCTAAAGACTCGACCGCTTCCGTTTCGATGATGCGCCCGAGGAATTGGCCCGTGCCCTCGCACCGCGTCTCTTCCGGCTCCAGACGCAAAGCGCCGTAAAGGAGTCTCTGTTTCAAGAGACCTCCGGCCTTAATCGCCAGTCTTCCTTGCGTCCATGTCGTGAAGAGGCGAAGTGGGATGAGCGTCAAAAGCAGCAGGCCCCAGGCGGCCAGCCAGCCGTAGTCTAGCCGCCCTTGGAGCGCGCCCAGTCCTATCACCCACCACGCCAGAAGCCAAACGACGTACTGGAGCGCGTGCGCGCCGGCCAGGCTGACGCCGTCTCGCAGCACGCCGGAGCGCCGCAACTGGCGCGTGAAGCTTGCGCCGGGCGAGATGTGCAAGAGCCACCCGCCGCCGACCGTGGCCGCGCTCAGCCGCTCGCGTAAGATGGCCTCGCGCGCCCTGAGACGCTTACGCCCGCGCACACCGATTCTTTCCAGCAGCAGGTTCAACTGAGGCTCAAGAGGCGTCGCCAGCTCGCCGCGCAGGGCCGCGCAAACGATAGACGCTCGGAGACGCCGCTCTTTCAGTTGAGGATCGAGGACGTAGATTGTGCCCCGCCTGTGTCCGACGAGCGCCAAAAAACGTGCTTCTGTGCCAGCGCGCAGGCGCAGTAGCGCCGGGCCGCTCGTCATCAGCATTCGCTCCAGCTCATCGTAAGCGCAGAAGAAGGATCTGGCGTCCAGATTCATGCTGCGCGCGGCGGCTTCGACGAAGCGGCCCAGGGCGTCTTCATCCTCAGCGAGTCGCTCCGGGGGCGGCGGCATCCCTGCCGGGTCGGTCGAAAGCTCAAGCGAGCGCGCCAGCGCCTCCAACGCCTCTCCCAGCCTTGCCGCGGGCCACGAGATTTTCAACAGGTAATCATTCATACTTGCCCACCGCCATCATCTCGCTGAGGTGCTCTTTCTCGGTCAGGCGGCCCTTCTCAATTCGCAGCCGCCGCCAGGACACGCCTTCCCAGAGTTTCTCTCGCACCTCTTCTTCCGCGTCCAACAAATTGCGGTAACGCGAACGGGGCTGCGCGGCCAGCTCAAGCGGCGCGCCGTCCTCTACCACGTGCCCGTCCTCCACCACGAGCACTCGCTGGAACGAGAGCGTTTCGCCCACGTCGTGCGTGATGCAGAGCAGCGTAGCTTCCGGCCAACGCTCGCGCGCCTGTGCCAGGAGTTCCCGGCGGCGCTCTCTGTCAAGCCCGCGAAACGGCTCATCGAGGATGACCAGCCTGGCACAAGCCTTGAGCATCGCGCGCCCGAGCCGAACGCGCTGCCCCTCTCCGCCGGAGACGAGCGCCCCGCCTTCGCCGAGGCTGGTTTGCAGCCCGTCGGGCAGCCTCTCCAGGACCGCGCCGAGGTCTGCCCGCTCGACCACTTCACTGACTGAAAAGAGGGCTTCGTCTACAGCCCCGTAGCGCAGGTTATCTATCAGCGAGCGGTTCCAGAGTTGAACCGCCGGGTCCACCCACGCCGTCTCAAGTCGCAATTGTTCGAGCCGGTCGCCTTCCAGCACGTGACCATCCACCAGCACGAGTCCTGTGGTGGGTTTGTGCCAGCCTAGGAGGAGACCGACGAGGCTGGACTTGCCCGCTCCCGAAGGCCCGACGACGGCAACGTGACTGCCGCCCTCTATGACTAGATTTATCTCGTCGAGAATGACGTGCCCACCGGCGCGAACGCCGACTTCCCTTAACTCCACGCGCACGCCCCCTGCCTGTGCCAGGTCTTCGAGAGAAGAGGCGGCCGCGTCGTCGTCGTGACTCTTCGTGATTATCTCTTCGATGGCCCCCAGCGGCTCAAGCAGTCTGAGGGCGACGTTGCGGTGTGTGGGGTAAGCCCGCGCCAGCGCGGCTATCTCCTGGCCCAGAGCCGGAAGGCTGAGCGCCCAGTAGATGAGCAGCAACGCCGCGCCGATCTGCCCTC
>DATEMM010000323.1:0-10881 GCA_035275605.1 Pyrinomonadaceae bacterium | reverse complement strand
CCGCGGGAACTGTACGTCGTCATCGCATCGTCTGCGCGGCTGTCCGTTCCGAAAGTGTTTGACGCGCCGACCGTGATGGCCGAAGGCTCGATGCCTGGCGAGTGAATCTGCCCGTACAATTTCTGGCCCGCGCTATTCTTTCCGTTGTTGCCGGCGGCGGCGACGACCACAACGCCCAAATCCACCAGACGACGCACGGCCTTGCAGATGGGGTCGTTCTTGTAAGAATCGACGGCCAGCACCCCTAGGCTCATATTGACGACGCGGACGTTGTAGACGGCGCGGTTGTTGAGGAGCCAGTCGAGGGCGCTCAGGAGGCCGGAAACGGTGCCCGCACCGTTCTTATTCAGCACGCGCAGGTTGATGAGGTTAGCGTTCGGGGCCACCCCGATGTACTTGGCATTGGCCACGCGGCCGTTGCCCGCCACCGTCGAGGCGACGTGCGTGCCGTGGCCGTAAGGGTCGTCAGTGCGGTTCTCGCCCGTGAAGTCTCTGCTGAAAATGACACGCGACTTGTCGTTCGCGCCCAGAAATGATTTGTGATCGACGTCGATGCCGGAATCCAGAACGGCTATGCCGATGCCGGAGCCGTCCAGGGTGTAAGACGTCGCGCCCCCGAGCAAAGTGGGTACGGTTTGATTGCGGACAGTATCCGTGCCCGTCGTGGCCGAGACGTGGCCCAGGCTATTAATCTCAGAGTCCTCGGAGATGAAGTCCACCTCGTCGAAAGCGGCCAGTTCTTCGACGGCGCTGACGGGGAGTTCGATGGCGCGCGCGTCGAAGTTCTTGAACACTTCGCGGACCTTGATGCCGTTACGGTGGAGGATGGAATTAACTTCGCTGCTCGGCTTGCCATCGAATTGAACGATGACCCTGACTGTGCCATCTTTACCCTTCGAACGGTTGGCCCGCTGCGACAAGCCTAAAGAGACCTTGGCGGCCCTGCCGTTGCCGTTACCGTTACCTGGTCCGCTGTTTCCGTTCGAGGAGCCTTTGGAAGGCATCGCCTGGGCGGAGTCGGTAATCAGTATGCCCGAGCATAAAGAGACCATCAGCGAGAAGATGGTTATCAGGGAGATAAGGGGGGAGCGTTTGCTATTCTTCATGGGATACTCTCTGGGCCGGGGCGAACTTTTCAACTTGCTTTGGAGCGGAGCGGGCACAGGCCTGCTCGCCCTCAACATGGCAAGCCCTGTGCCTTACACCCGGCGGGCCGGAAAGATGCAATTTTGTTGGGCATTCGGGGGATTCCCTGAGAATCAGATAAGTCCTGACGGGACGGGGCCGGTCAGATTGAAAGCATCAATCAATCAGCCTGAAAGAAATCGGTCAGCGACTGACACGCGGTTATGAGCGAAGTTTTTCCCTTACCAGAAGAGATTGAGGCGTTCCGCGACAGGGCCTGGCGGCGCGAGCCGGAGCTAAGAATTGAGGACGCGGGCGACGCCGAAAGGTTGGTCGAGGCGGTCGGCTTCTGCGCAGCGATGACGGACGCGCGGCGTCCTGGGCCATCGCTCTACATAGCCGTCTGCGGGCGGCGCGACGCGCACATGCCGCGCAACGTGCAGAAGGACCCGGAGAGCAGTCTGACCTGGACGATCAAGGACGAGGTCATGCGGCGCGGGCGCGTCTATTACGCGAAGCTCGCGAAGGGGCGAGCCACCTTCATCGCGCCGCGCCTAGTCCCGCACTTTAACGCGCTGTGGGGCGTCCCTCGCCGTAAGGAGAGCGAGATGCTTTCAATGGACGCGCGCGCCGTCCTAAAAGTCCTGAGGCGTGAGTGGGAGATGGCGACGTCCGACCTGCGAGAGGCTTCAGGCGTCACGGAGCGCGCACGGTTCACGCGCGCGATGGACGAGCTGCAAAGGACGATGAAGGTGGTCCCTGGCGAAGTCGTGTACGAGCCCTGGTTCACTTACATCTGGACGCTCGCGGAAGGGCGCTTCGGACAAGCGCTGTCAAAGAAGGTGAAGCGTGAGCACGCCCTGCGCGAAGTCGCACGTGCTTTTCTTGACGGGGCGGGCCTGACCGTGCGCGGCGAGCTGGCACGGGTCACGGGGCTCTCGCGCACTGACGCTGGCTTAGGCAACCGCGCGCTCGTCAAAGAAGGCTATGCCGAGCGTCTCGCCGTGGGTGTTTATCGCAAAATAGGGGTGGATGAAAATCTTTAACAGGAGTTATCAGCGTAGTCTGTCTCTTAGTTCTCTGTCTCTTAGTTCGGCGTGGTTTTTGACCCCTTCGGGGTCTAAAGCATTATGGCTTTCATGGTCGCGTTTGCGCGCCGCCGAGCTGCCGTGTCTCTTCTTTCCCGGTCTCTTGTTCACGCAACGCTCTGTCGGTCTCTTCGCGCGCCTGCTGTTCCAGGCGTGCAGCTTCGAGGGCTAGAGGAATCTGCTCGCGGGTCGTGCTCAGGCGTTGGAGCGCTATGTTCGTTTCGTCCCAGGTCGCCCCGCGGCTGGCCGCCGCCTCTATCATCTGCAAACGCGTTTCAGCTTCGGCGCGCCGCTCAGAGCCTTCCAGCTTCACCTGTTCGAGCCGTTCGCGGTCCGCGCGCAACTCTTCCTGCAAACTGGTCGTGTCCGCGCCCTGTATGTAGGCGGTGCGGTTCAGGCGGCGCTCGACCAGGAGCAATTCGCGCTTGGCGTTGGCGATGACGCGCGCGGCCGTGATGCGCGAGGCTAGGGTCTCGCGGTAGGCGTCGGACAGGAGCGGGTTCTGCGCCTCTATCTCCTTGAGCGCCTGGCGCTCCTGCGGGGTCAGTTCGGAAGTGAACCAGGGCAGCTCGTCGGCCGTGACACCATCCGCGCCGACGCGGTCCCGGACCCTCTGCGCCCACTGGCGACGGTAGTAGAGCAGGAAAAGGGTGACGGCGAAGCCGACGATGGAGCTGACGGCGAGCGAGGTCAGGGCGAACAGGATGTTGAGCCCTGCGTCGGGCGCTGATGAAAAGTATTTCATCAGGAAATAGATGGGGACGGGCAGCGCCACGACGAAAAAGGCCAGCCAGGGAGCCCACTGAAATACTTGCGCCAGCAGCTTGTCCCGCGCAGTTATCTTGCCCTTCGTTCCAGTCTCGTTCGTGCTCACTTTAGCTTTTCTCCGGCCCCTCAAGGTGGCGGCGCTGGATGCTGCGGGCAAACGCGACTCCCCGCCCGGACATCTATTCACAAACACACGCCAGGATGGCGAATCATAACAAGAGCGCACGTGAGTTAGCCAGCCACAAGCGAAGCCCTGAATTTACCTGCTTGGAGCATTCTGTGCCCTGTAATATGATGGAAGTCAATACAGGTACGTAGAAGTTGGAGGGAGCGATGCCCAACCCTATGAGACGAATCAGCGCCGCAATTCTGGCGGTCGCATTAATTTCCGCGGTCGCGGGCGTGAAGACCGAAGCCCAGTCGGGCCAGTCACGGCCTAAGAATGAAGACCACGCGGTCGTAGTGCAGAAGGAGCGTGGCGGCGTCCGCTCCATAACTATTCCGATCACCATTCGCCAGAGCGGCGAAAGCCCAGGGCAGCGCGAGTTCCAGCAGGTCGGCGACCTGGTCGTGCGCGAGGACGGCGAGGAGCAGCAGATTCTCTCCATCCGCGCCTACGGCACGGAGACCCCCATTTCTATCGCCATCCTGATTCAGGACGACGTGGTCGCTTCCATCAGCAACGAGATCAGGCCGCTGCGCGAATTTATCGAGCGCCTGCCCAAGGGCTCACGCGTGATGGTCGGCTATATCAGGACAGGCTCGCTCGACATCCGGCAAAGATTTACGGGCGACCTGGAGCGGGCGGCATCCGCCTTGCGCGCGCCCATCGCTTCGTCGTCAGCCGCGGCCTTCAACCCTTTTGTAGAGATTATCGAAGGGCTGAAGAGATTCGAGGCCATGCCGAAAGGGCGGCGAGCCATGCTGGTCGTCTCCGACGGGCTGGACATCTCGCGCGGAACCGACAGTTCCTCGCCTTCGCAGAGCATAGACTTGCAGCGCGCCGTCAAGGAGGCGCAGCGGCAGGGCGTAGCCGTCTACTCCTTCTACGCCCCGAGCGTCACCTCGGCCACGCTCAGCAATTTCAGGTTAATCTCCAACGGGCAGGGAGCGCTTGAACGGCTTTCGGAAGAGACCGGGGGAAAAGCCTACTTTCAGGGGACGGGCGCGCCCGTCAGCTTCGACCCGTTCCTGAAGGAGCTGGCCGGCACCTTCACCCGACAGATCGCGCTGACCTACCTCTCGACCCACCCTAAAAAAGGGTTCCACCGTATCGAGGTCAGCTCCGACCGCAAAGACATCAAGATCGAGCACCCCTCAGGCTATACACGGTAAGGAAGTGATGAGTGATGGGTGATGAGTAAGCAGTGAGCAGTAAGCAGTTAAGAGCCCCGGCAGGGGCGACAGATAATAGCCCAGGGCTTGAGCCCTGGGGATAGAACGATGAGATAAAGAGAGTCCCGGAGGGACGATTGAACTTGATAATTCAATCGTCCCTCCGGGACTCAACTTTTTCCTTGCTTTATTCCCAGCACTAAAGTGCTGGGCTATTGTCGTGCCGCCCCTGACGGGGCTCGGAACCTCATTCCTGTTAGGCTGCACTCACCCTACTCATCACTTATTTTTAAGCGACTCGCTGCTGGTCCGCGGCGCGGCGGCGCTTGATCTCTTTGATCTGGGTTTCGAGAATTCTGAGGTGTAGTTCGAGGAAGATGCGTCCTTCCTTGTTGAGCTTGATACTCTTGTCGAAATCCTTACGCGCTTCCATTTCGTCCCCCTGCAAGAGGTGAGTGAAGCCGCGCCCGGCGTAGGCCAGCGAGGCGGAGCTGCTGCTCGGGTTAAGCTCAATCCCTTTGTCGAAGTCCGCGACGGCGCTCTGCAAATCGCCTTTGATGAGGTGCGCCTCCGCCCGCTTGATGTAAGAGTCCGCGTCGCTCGGCGAGACCTGGATGGCCTTGTCAAAGTCCGCGATGGCCCCTTCGAGGTCGAACTGGTTGGCGCGGATGAAGCCTCTGTTGGTGTAAGCCTGCGTGATGTCGCGGTTGTTGGAGGTCATCCGCGGGTCAATCTCTATGGCGTGTTCGTAATCTTCTATGGCCCCGTCCAGGTTGCCCTTGGCGCGCCGCGCCTTCCCGCGATTGAGGTGCGCTTCGGCCAGGCGCGGGTTCAATTCTATGGCCTTGTTGAAGTCAGAGAGGGCGCCGTCCGTGTCTCCCTTGCCAAAGCGCGTGATGCCGCGCTTGACGTAGTCCCTGGCCGAAGCGGGGTCTTGCGCCTGAGCCTGGGCCGACGCCAGTAGGACGAGCAGGGAAATCAGTTGCAAGGAAAACCGTCGCATAGGCAAAGCCTCCCGGTTGAAAAAGGAGCCGTTGACAATTGACCGCTCGGACGAGGGGCTTATTGTCCGCCTCTCCTTGTTTCGGCGTCAAGGGTTAAAACGCCCAATGGGACGGGCGTTCCGCCCACAGGCCCGGACTGTGGGAAGACCGGGGCCTGGCTGAAGCTTTAGGCAGGGGGATTCCGGTATTTACTGGACGGTCGCCGGCAGCAGAGAGCCCCTGCGGTCCGAAGCCACAGCGTAGCCCCCTTCGACGCTCCCGATCATGCCGTGGAAATGAATCTCCGGGCCGGAGAGCACGAGCAGCACGTCCCCGGCCACGTAGCGCGGGTCTTCGAGCTTGAAGCGAACGACCGTCGCCTGCCCGTTCTCCTGCTCGATGGTCTCGAACTCAAAGTCCTCGGAGCCGACCACGTAGGTCTGCGAGTTGTTAGCGTTCCTTTGTTCGTCAGGCATTAACAGGCACCTCAAAAGGGCGGATGACTAAATGATGGTACATGCAGTTTAGCAGCATCAAAGGTGGCGCGGAAGGAGAGAGAGGCCATCTATACCGGGCCAGTGTGATTCTAGTCTAAGACAATTCAATGACCGACATGTTCTTGACCCCTTCGGGGCCTAAATCATTTCTTCTCTCAGGGTCGGAATCTTTCAGAATATTTATGAAAACTCACCTGGAGCCCAGAAAGAACCTGAATCCGAACCGGGCCAGGAGCGGCGGGCCGATTGTCCTGACCGGCGTGAGGCCGACCGAGTAGCGCTCGTTGAAAAGGTTTTCGACGGCGGCGAAGGCTTCGACGCGACGCGTCAGGCGGCGGGAGACGAGCGCGTCGAGCGTGAAATATTTTTCGAGACGGAACTGGTTCTGATCGTCGTCGAATTGCCCGCCGGAGGCTCGCGCCTGCAAGCCGACCGTCAGAAGCGACGGATTCGCGTAGCGCGCCTGAACGGTCAACTGGTGGCGCGCCACCTGCGGGATGAGCAAGCCTTCGAGCGCGCGGTTAGCTGGAAACCGCAGCACCGTCGCGTCCGAGAAGAGATAGCCGCCGGAGACGCTCAAGTAATCTGTGAGACGCGCGTCCCACTCAAGCTCCAGCCCGCGCGAGCGCGTGCGCCCAAGGTTCTGGCGCTGCCGTGTGATGAGCCCCGGCTGGACGCTGAGCGTGACGTTGGCCACGGGGCGCGTTATCTCTGTCCAGAAGAGAGCGGTGCGCACGCTCAGTTTACGGTTGAAGGCACCGAAACTCGTCCCAGCCTCGCCGCCCGTGAGGCGTTCGGCGCGCAGGTTCTCATTGCTGAGCGTCAGGACGTCGCCGACGCGAAAGCTCCTGTATAACTCGTTGAGCGTCGGCTGGCGAAAGGCGCGCGTCGCGGACGCGTATAACGAAAAGTTCTCGGCGGGTCTGTAGAGCAGGGAAAGCTGCGGGCTGAAAGCGGCCTCCGTCCGGTTCGGGAAGATAGTGCTCGTCGTTCGGGCCTGCGGCGAAATGGGCCGGGACGCAGAAAGAGCAGCGAAGTTGCGCCAACGGTCAAAGCGCGCGCCCATCGTGACGAACAACTTTGGAGTCAGACGCATGATGTCTTCAAAGAAGAGGCCGAGCGTGCGTTCGCGCCCTCCAGCGCCGACGAGCGAGCTTGGCCGCCCCGCGATGAAAGCAATCTCGTCGCTCGCGCCGCGCACCTCGCGCCCTTCGAGCCCGGCGATGAGAGTCTGTCTCTTTAAGACCACGCGCGACCACTGAACGGAGAAGCCTACGGACTGTGCCGGCACGCGCTGGACGCGCGTGGGCGTCTCCGCGCTCCGGTCGGAACTGACGGCCGAGAAGTTTTGATCGAAGACCTGCGTGCCGCCGTATGCGCGCGCGGAGAACGAGCCTGCCCGCGCATCCTGCCAGCCGCCGCCGATTGAGAACTGGCGCAGGTGCGTGCGGTTAATCTGGAAGGGCGTTCCGTTCGACCTCGCCTCGCCGAAGACGGAGGCGGCGGCGAAGACGCTGGCCGTGTTCGAAAGCTTGCGCTCGACGGTCAGCTTTGCGACGGCGCTCCTGGTGTTGGCTGGCACATCCACGCGGCCGCGCTCATCCTCGTCCACGAGGATGTAACCGTCCGTGTGAAAGGTTTCCACGCCGAGGCTCGCTCCCCAGTGGCCTTTGTGCCCGGCCGCGAAGAGCGAAGCGTCAACCGTCTGTTCGTTGCCGTAAGAGGTTTCGAGCAGGAGCGTGGGCGCGGCCGCTTTGCGCTGAAAGATGTTGACGACGCCGCCGAGCGCGCCGCTGCCGTAGAGGTGGGACGCGCCGCCGCGCAGGACCTCTATGCTGCCTATGGAGGCGCGCGGGACGCGGCTCCAGTAGACCCAGCCGCCGAAGGGGTCGTTGAGCGGGATACCGTCCGCGAGCACTACGGCGCGGCTCGCGCCGCTTGCGCCCACCCCGCGCAGCGAGACCCCCTGCGAAGTCGGGTTGGCCGTGCGGCTGCCCGACCTGCGAAACAGGCTGAAGCCCGGCACCTGGCGAAGCGCGTCATCGAGCGTCGCCGCGGCCGTGGCCGCAAGCTCAGTCGAAGAGATGGAGACGACGCTGGCGGCAGTCTCTGCGAGTCGCGTTTCGGTGCGCGTCGCCGTCACAGTGACCTGCTCGGAGAGCGGGGCCGGGGCGAGCACTATCTTCATGCCGCCTGTGCCAGCCGTAATCTCTGTCAGCCTGCGCTCGAAATTCGCGAAACCCTCGGCGCGCACTTCCAGAACGGCGTCAGGCTGCGTCGCGGCACCCAGAGCGAAACGTCCATCGTCTCCGGTCGTCCCTTCTTGGATGATGGCGGACGCGGTCTTGACAACGATTTTGGCCCCGACGATAGGTGCGCCCGTTTGATCTTGTACGACGAATTCAAGGGCAGTCACCGACTGTGACCTAGCGACCGTCAGGCAGCAGATAATCCAGAGCGAGCAGGCGAAGATGCGGGCAGTCTTGAAGGGAAGAGCGGTTGGAAGAGAAGAGCTGAAAAGTTTTCGACCCTGCATGGCGGCTGAAATGCGGGAACTACCAAGCCTGAATCTTACCTGGGGGAGCGAGCTTTCCTGCGCACATAGTAAACCACACCCGCGTGGTCATCCGTAAAGAGGAAAGCGTCCGGCTCCAGCCGCATGATGTCCGCGGGCCGTCCGTAGACTGTGCCGTTTTGCAGAAAGCCGCTGATGAAATCCTCGCCGTGCCCGCCCCTCCTGACGCGCGCGATGACGTGGCCGCGATTCATCTTGTGGTCCGACGAGCCGTGCAGCGCGACCAGGAAATATCCCTTCAGACTGGCAGAGGACGTGCCGGAGTCGAAATACTCCAGGCCGAGCGGCGAGCTGTGCGCGGCGAACGAGGCGTAGGCCGGGGGGACGTTTCGGCAGTTGACGCCCTTCGGCGAAGATTTGAATTGCGGGTCGGCGTAGACTCCAGCCTGCTGCTGATAGCAATAGGGCCAGCCATAGTTCGACCCCTCCTTGACGACGTACATGGTGTCCGAGGGCTTATTGTCGCCCAGGTGGTCCGCGCCCATGTTGGTGGCGAAGAGCTGCGCGCCCACCCATTTCATCCCGACGGCGTTGCGCAGGCCCCGCGCGTAGATTCTGCGGTTCGAGCCGTCCGGGTTCATCTCAATCACGGTCGCGCGAATCTCTTCCTTCTCCTCGCAGGCGTTGCAACTGCTGCCGACCGAGACGTAGAGCTTTCCGTTTGGGCCAAACGCGACGGTGCGCGTCAGGTGCCAGCCGCCGTACTTGTACCCTAGCCCGTAGTCAGGAAATTCCGCGAGCACCTGCGGGCGTCCCCCCGGCGCATCATCGCCCGCGCGGTAGCGATAGCGCACCAGTTGGTCCGTCAGCGCCAGGTAAAGCCAGTTGTTGCCGCTGCCGTCTGCGTGAAAGCAGATGCTGTTGGGGTTGCGCAGGCGCGTCAGGTACGGAGTGACCTTGCCGAACTTTCCCGTCCGCTCGTCGAAGTTGTCCAGGATGTAGACCGCGCCCCTAGAATTGTCCGTGAGGTTGAACATGTCCGTGACGAAGATGCGGTTATCTGGACTTCTTGCCATGAAGCGGACACGCTTCAAGCCTTCGGCGGCGACCTTAATCTCAAACTCTTCCGGCAGGTTGAGGTTGAAAGTGACGCCCTTGGCCAGCGAGACCTGGTGCGGCGTCAATTTCAGCCCGCGGTTCTGTGCCAGCACGGAACCGGCTCCGAAAAGGCAGAGAGAGAAGAGGAGCAGCAGGCAGTTCGTCTTCATCTTTGACAACTGCTTCCGGGAGACACAGAGGGTGTGATCGCTTCTGTTCATAAGTGGCGGGGCCTGTGTGCGGTCGCTACCTGATGGTTATCTCAAGCGTGTAATTCTTCGGCTGCTCCGTGGTCGTATCCGGCAGGACGTTGATGCGGTAGGTACCGGTCGAGGGGAGTTCGCCGGACCAGTCCTTCGTGTCGTCAAGCCACGTCTCGCCGTCAGGGCGCAGGATGGTCAAAGACATCTCGCCGGAGTCGGCCGCAAGGTGTACAGTCATCGTCTGGCCGCGCTTGGCGCGAAGCAGGTAATCGTGGCTGAGGCCGCGCCTAAGCGTTCCCTTCAGCACGGCGGTTGTCCGCCCGCGCGGGAAATTGACGCGACGAATGACGCTCCGGCCCTTCTGCGCCTGTGCCACTCCTGCGCACAACGCGACGAGCAGCAGCGCCGATGCCAGGACGTGAAGCGTGCTCCATTTACCTCTCAGGGTCATAGAAAATCTCTCTCCTGAATCTCTCGAAATAAAAAGGGAAGCTCTCGTGCTTCTAAGCTAACTCGGGCCGGAAGTCAATAGCCGCGCCCGGTGAATTTGAGAATCGGGCCGCGGAAAAGCATAATGCGGGCCGTGGCAACCAAAGAAGAGAAGCAAAGAACGCTGCGAATAATCCGGCTGCTCAAGATGGAGTACCCGGACGCGCGCTGCTCGCTCGATTACTCAAACCCGCTCGAACTGCTCGTCGCGACGATCCTCTCAGCGCAGTGCACGGACGAGCGCGTCAACCTGGTCACTAAAGAGCTTTTCAGGAAATACCGCCGCGCTGAAGACTATTACGGCGTGGAGCCGGCGGAGCTTGAGCAGGACATACGCTCGACCGGCTTTTACCGCAACAAGGCGAAGTCCATACAGGGGGCCTGCCGCCTCATCGCGGAGAAACACCTGGGCCGCGTGCCTGAGAACATGGACGAACTGCTCGCGCTGCCCGGCGTGGCGCGAAAGACCGCCAACGTCGTCCTGGGCAACGCCTTTGCCATCGCCTCCGGCGTCGTCGTGGACACGCACGTCGGGCGATTGGCCGGGCGGCTGGGGCTGACCCTGCACACACAGCCCGAAAAGATCGAGCAGGACTTGACGGAGCTTGTGCCGCGCAAGGACTGGATTGATTTCTCTCATCTACTGATCGCACACGGCCGCCAGGTCTGCAAAGCCAGGACGCCGCTATGTGCCAGTTGCGTGGTCGAACAACTCTGCCCCTCTTCGCTGCTGAAAGCGAACGGAGTTACGCCCTAGCAAATGATGAAAATAACGTGAGC
>DATEMM010000322.1:0-5998 GCA_035275605.1 Pyrinomonadaceae bacterium | reverse complement strand
GGTTCCCAGGGCTCAAGCCCTGGGCTACTCTCTTTCGCTCCTGGCGGGGCTGTTGAATACTATTCTCTAAACTTACCTTGATTACTCCCGTCCTGCATCAGTGTTGGTCAACCAGTCGCTTATGGAAAAATAGTTGACGGTGGCCGGGCGGGAAGCCTTCGAGCGTGGCGTAGACCTGATAGCCGTGCCGCTCGTAAAAGCCGCGCGCCTGGAAGCTGAAGGTCTCCAGCACGGCGTCTGTACACCCGGCGGCCATCGCCTCAGCTTCCGCGGCACGCAACAGCCTGCTTCCGCCGCCGCGCCCCCGGTACGAGTCCTCGATCCAGAATTTATCTATGTAGAGCCAGCCCCAACGCCACCCTCCGAGCAATCCCCCGACGACCTGACCCGAAGCATTACGCAGAAAGAGACTGACCCGACCGGGCCTCGGCTCCAGCCCCAAGTGCTCCACGTTGAAGGCCAGCAGGCCCTCGCGGACAGTTCGCACGTCGGCCTCCGAGGGCTCAGCCTCGCTGGTCATGACCAATTCGTCGTTTAGGTCCGACATCTACTCCTCAAGCTCCCAGTCAAACGCCTCAGACAGCAAATCGCTTCAGTTACCTTTCTGCCTCTCTTCCTTCAACTGCTCTTGGTAGTCCGCTTCCGTCCTCTCGACGAACCGCCTGTAGGAGCGCGGGTCTATGAACGGGTTCGCTTTCGCGCCCGTCTCCAGGCGGCGCAGCTTCTCTTCCATGTCGAAAAAAGCTCCGTGTGGTGCCAGGAAGACGTCGCATTTGAGCGATTTCAACAGGGCGAAGGTGTAGGCGTAATCTTCCACGATGTTCGGGTACTGCGGGTTGTTCAGCAGCTTGTAGCCGGGGATGGTCGTGCTGCCGATGAAGACTACGTCCAAATCCCTTGCGCCTTCGCGCACCTTCATCGTCCAGGTGGTGCAGCCCTTCGTGTGGCCGGGCGTGATGCGCGCGGTCATCGTCACCCCGCCGAGTTCGACCCTGTCTTTATCGCGCAGGAGGCGGTCCACCTTAACCGGCTCAAACGTCAGCTTGTCGCCGAAAAAAAAGTCGCCCTTTCCCCCGCCGGAAACCAGCGCGGCGTCCGCCTCGCTGATCATCAATTGCGCCCCCGTCAGCCTCTTGAGCCCGGCCAGGCCGCCCGCGTGGTCAAAGTGCGCGTGGCTGTTAATCAACACCTTCACGTCTTCGAGCTTGAACCCGAGCGCACGGACGCTCTCCTGAATGAGCGGGACCGTCTCTTCAAAGCCGCCGTCGAGCAGAATGTGCCCCTTCGGCGTGGTGATGAGATACGAGGCTACGCCCGCAGCGCCGACGTAATAGATGTTCCCGACGACGCGAAAGGGCTTGACCGCGCGATTCCAAGCGCGGCGCTGGGAATCGTCCTTCTGGGCCAGGGCCGTGGAAGAGCACAAGGTGAGCAAAGCTATTAAGAGCAGGCTTCTAATTTGAAGGGGCTTACGCATGAGTCATCCTTTTGGGTGAAAGTAAATCGCTTCTTGCCTGTGGTAAAAAATGCTTTTGAGCCGCCGCAGTCAATCTCCGACTGCAACGCGTTAAGGAGCTAAGGTCTCAACGGTCCGAGTCTGGGTGGATAATGGACTCATGTACCTGGTTTCTACCTTAACTGAGGGTGAAGAAGAAAGGACGGGTAAGACCCTCGTCAGTTGTCTGTGGATAGCCACGAAAGAAGCCGAGCCTCTTCAAGGGGCCGGTGCCGTCACGTCTTCCAGGGGCTCGTTGGCTGCGCAGAGCGGGCAGTCCGAGGGAAGCCAGAGCTGATACTGGTCGCGCGCAACCGATTCCACAGCGACGCCTTGCCCGGCGAAGAAGTCCGCGCCGGTCGAGCCCAGAACGAGGAGCGCCCCGGCGACGATTGGCACACCGCCGTGCGACTGTAATTCGGCGTAAGTGGCGCGAAGCGATGAGCCAGCGCTCATCACATCGTCTACCAGGGCGAGTCGCTTCCCGCGCACGCGCGACCGAAAGGCAGGCGGCAAATGATAGCTGGCCCTGTACAGTCCCTCGGCGTTTGCTGGCAGCACGCGCTCCGTAAAGCAGAACTCCACCTTGAGCGCGTGCGCGACGAGTTGTGCCAGGAAGGCCCCGCCCAGGAGCGGCCCGCAAACGGCCTCGACCGCGTGCGGGCGGAGAGCGTCGGCGAGGGCCTTAACGAAGGGTTCTATCCGTAGAGGGTCTGCGAAGAGGGCGTCCAGGTCCAGCCAGAGCGCGCCGTGGTGCCCGGACTCAAGACGGAAATGGCCGCGCCGCCCGGCGACCAGTCCCAGGAAATCTTTCGCAGTAGGTTGGATGACTTACACTCCCGGAAGATCGATCCAGACGGTTGATAGGCTAATACTCCTCCAGAAGGCTTCTGATCTGCTCTAAGACGGATTGCTCTTTCTCCTTAGTGCTGGGGCGCACCACCAATGCTATGTGCGAGCATTTCAGCCCCGTCTGGGGCGAGGTGAAAATAGCCCAGCACTTCAGTGCTGGGGACAGAGCCGTAAAAATGCGTGAGTCCCGGAGGGACGATTGAATGGAAGCAAGTTCAGTCGTCCCTCCGGGACTCAATCGTTATCAAGACTCTGTTCTCAAGCAATAAGCTCGGAGATTACATTCCCTTTTCGGCGAAAATCTGCACGAGGTTGACGAGCATCTCTGTGGATTTTTCCAGCCCGCGCACCGAGTTGAATTCGAGCTTGCCGTGAAAGTTGTGCCCGCCCGTGAAGAGATTCGGCGTGGGCAGCCCGAGGAAGGTCAGGCGCGAGCCGTCCGTGCCGCCGCGAATCGGTCTCAGGTGCGGGTTCAGTCCGGCGCGGCGCGACGCTTCCATCGCGTATTCGGTCAACTGCGGGTAGTTCTTCAAGACCTCTTTCATGTTCTTGTAGTTCTCCTCGACCTCGACCGTGACCTTCACCTTCGGAAACTTCATTCCCGTCAGCCGCGCCATCCGGCGAATCAGCGCCTCTTTGCTGTTGAGACCCGCCAGCTCGAAGTCCCTGAGCAGAATCTTGACGCGCGACTCTTCCACGTCGAGTGTGCCAGTGTACGGGTGGACGAAGCCGATGCGCCCGGCTGTCGTCTCCGGAAGCATGTTCGGGGGAAAGCGCGCCATGAAGTCCGCTATAGCGTAGGCCGAATTGACCATGATGCCTTTGGCCGTGCCCGGATGCGTGTTCTTTCCCTGAAAGTGGACGGTCGCGGTGCGCGCGCTCCAGGTCTCGTTGCTGATCTCGCCCAGTTCCTCGCCGTCAACCGTGTAGGCGAACTTCGCGCCGAAGCCCTTGATGTCGAACTTGTCGATGCCTCCGCCGACCTCTTCGTCCGGCGTGAAGGCGATACTGATTGTGCCATGCTTAATCTGCGGGTTGCGCCGCAGGATGTCTATCATCGTCATGATCTCGGCGCAACCGGCCTTGTCGTCGGACCCGAGCAGCGTCGTCCCGTCCGCCGTGATGATGTCGTCGCCGATCAGATTCCTGAGGTCCGGGTTCTTGGCGGCCGAGATGACCTGCGTCGTATCTTTCGGCAGCGTGATGTCGCCGCCCCTGTAGTTTTTATGAATGATCGGGTTGACGTTCTCGCCGGAAACTTCAGGCGACGTGTCCATGTGCGCGATGAATCCGACGACGGGAGCCTTGGAGTTGTCTGGCAAGTTCCCTGGCACAGTTCCGTAAACGATGCCGAACTCGCTGACGCGGACGTTCTCGACGCCCAGCTCCCCAAGCTCTTTCGCCAGGAGGTTCGCGAGCACCAACTGCTTCTCCGTGCTCGGAACCTTGTCCTGATCCTCTTTCGACTGCGTGTCAATTTTTACGTAGCGCAGAAAGCGGTCGAGGACCGATTCCGAGGGCGGTTGGGTCTGCGCGTTGAGGGGCGCGGCCAGCAGCAGCGCGGCGGCCAGAAGTGTTAGTAATCTTTTCATCTCTCTCTTCCTTCAGCTTTAATCTTCTCGACTTCCTCATCCATCCTGCCCGCCAGCATCAGGCCGAACATCTTCTGGTCGGCGAGAAACGACCAGAGCGGGTACTTGAAAGTTGCAGGCTTGTTCTTCTCCACCAGGAAGTGGCCGACCCATGCCGCCGCGTAGCCTGGGACGAGCGCGACGGGCAGCCACTTCCATTTCTGATTCGCCGCGAGCAACGCGACGCAGGCCAGGGCGGTCGCCGTTCCGGCGAAGTGCAGAGCGCGCGTGGCGGGCTTGCTGTGCTCCAACACGTAGAAGGGCCAGAACTCCTCGAAGGATTTCATCTCACGTTGTGCCAAGGTCTTCTTTCACCTCCCGGCATGGCCCCCTCGACGGAGCGCCGCCTAATCATACGAATAGCCCGCGAAAAAGATCTCCGACGGCCGCTCGTCCTTGTAGCTGATAATGTACACGCCCTGCCCTCGCTCCAGCTTATCGTGCAGCTCGTCGCTCTCTTCAATCATCTCGCGCATCGGTTTGTCCGTCCCGAAGAGGTCGATTAAATCTTCGGCGGGCAGGGGCGCGACCACGCCGAAGTCTGGCGAATCCGCCACCGCCATCATGTCCAGAATTGACCGGGTTCCGTCGGCGTCCGCCTCCTCTATGGCCTCCTCTATGGAGTCGTGCTGCGCGCCGGGCGCGGGCGACTCTGCGGTGATGGGGAATTCCGGAAAGTCTTCGGCGGGGTTATACCTGCCGGCTCGGAATTCGTGCTCGCGCAGGGCTTGCAGCGCGGCGTTGATGTCCTCTTCGTAAGGGACGAAATAGAACCAGGGATGCCCGCCCATCTTGACGCCTCCTCTTAAATACGGGCGGCGGCTTACTCGTCGCCGTCCCCGTCAAACAACCTCTGGAAATCTTCCAGCAGCGCGGGAGCCGCGCGCACTAGCTGCAAATTCTCATCGACGTGCTCGCGGCTGCTCATCCCGACAAGCGCGGTCGTGATGCCGGGCGCGGAGCGAACGAACTGTATGGCCGTCTGCGCGTCGGTCGCGAGCGACCCGAGCGGCTCGCGTATGCGCTCGGGGAGCCCGCGCGCCACCTTGCCCTGAAAGATGGAGGCGCTGGCCACGACCGTCACCCCGAGTGCCATTGCGGCTTCGAGCACGGAGACGCGCTCGCCTTCCAGCGTCTGGTTGTCGAGCACGATGGCTTCGGGCATGGCCAGGTTGAAGGGGAGCTGTATGAAGCGGAAGCCGTGAGAGTCGCCCCCGACCTCGCGCGCCAGCTCGACCATGCGCTCCAGCGAATGATACTCGCGCGAGTCCTCCGGGACACGGAAGCCGTTCCACGTCGCCGCGCCGTACATCCTGATCTTTCCCCCGGAGATGTTCTGCTCCAGAAGCTCGAAGGCCGCGCGCAGCCTTGTCTCGAACTCTTCGCGACTGATGGCCCCGAGCTGCGATTCTGGATTGTGTATGTAGTAAACGTCTATGGTCGAGAGCCCCATGTTCGCCAGGGACTGGTCAATCTGGCTCTGTAGGTAACGGGGCGTCATGCAGTGGCTGCCGCCGACGATGTCCGAAAACTCCGCTATGCCCGGACGCACGAAAGTCTCCTGGACGTAGCGCCGGACGTCCGTCGGCGGCTCCCCGTCGAAAGGCAGATAGCCACCCTTCGTGCAGACAATCAGCTCGTCGCGCGCGGCATAATCCTTTTCCGTCAGGTGATTGATGGCGGCTCCGATTGACCTTTCGCTTCTCTGGAAACGATAGTTGGCCGCAGTGTCTATCAGGTTCGCGCCCAGCTCGACGGCGCGCATGACGGCCTCCGTGTAACGCTCGTCCGTCGCGGCGTCCCAGCCGCCCAGGTAAGTGCCGATGCCGATTGACGACAGCCAGAGATTCTCTTCGAGACGGAAGTGATTGGCGGCAGCGCGCCCCTCGAACCGCTCACGATAGCGGGCCGTTCCCTCAAGCGTCGCGTAGCCGCTGACAGGCATAATCCACTCCTTCGGTCAAAATAAGGATGAGCCACAGAGGCGCAGAGAAAACTTAAGAAATTCAGATTTCAAATC
>DATEMM010000321.1:0-28986 GCA_035275605.1 Pyrinomonadaceae bacterium | reverse complement strand
AGGTTGAATGCGGCTCTTTCCCGGCCTTGAAAGGCCGGGCTAAATTCAACTGCCGCTACGCGGCAATTTCAAATCGCAAATCAAAAATCAAAAATCAAAGATTCTCATGGTTGACGAAGAGTTGGAACAACTGGAAGAGAGAGAGCTGTCGCTCCTTGAGACGCTCGATCACGTGCTGAATCGCGGGCTGGTCATCGCGGGCGAGATCACCATCTCCGTGGCCGACATTGATCTGATTTTCCTGGGCCTCAACGTCCTGCTCAGCTCGGTCGAAACGGCGCACGAAGTCCTGGGCGGCCGGGAGGGGCGCGACCTAGCTCTACGCCAGGACGCACCTGGAGCCGGACGCAATCCGGAATCCGCGGGCGAAGATGGATGAAGCTCTACGCGTACTGTCTGAGCGACGAAATCACGGCCGGCGCGCTCGAATCGGTGACGGGCCTGGCGGGCGCGCCGCCGCGCCTGGTCCGGTGCGGAAAAATCGCCGCGGTCGTGAGCGAGATCGATGCCGGGCAGGCCACGGTGACGCGCGAGAATGTGCTCGCGCATGAAAAAATCATTCGCCGCGTGTTGGCCACAACGACGCCCCTGCCCTTTCGCTTCGGCAACGTGGTCGGCGAAAAACAGCTCCAAAGTTATCTGGAGACACAGCAGGACTCTCTGCTGGCACAGCTTGAGCGCGTGCGCGGCTGCGTCGAGATGAGCGTCAAAGTGATCTGGGACCCGGAGGCGATCAGGCTGGAGAACGAGGGCCTGGACGCAGGGGCCGAGAGCGCGCCTCCTGCGTCCTTGGGAAGCGGCACGGCGTTTCTGCTGGCGAAGCGGCGCGAGATTCTGGGCGGCGAGAAGTTGAAGGAGCGCGCCGCAGAGTTGGCTGCCTGGCTCAGCGAATCTCTCAAGGGCAGTGTGCGCGAGGAGCGTGTCAGCTTGCAGCCGGCGGAATCATTAGTGCTCACGGCCGCGCACCTGATCGAGCGAGTGCGTCTTGACGAATACCGCGCGGCCCTCGGGCGGGTGCGCTCCAGCCGCCGTGAATTGCATTTCTTGACGAGCGGCGCGTGGCCGCCGTACAGTTTCACTAGCGCCGGCTCTGAGAAGGCCGGCTCTTGAGTTAGAGCATGGTTGGGAGTACTCTGTTGAAGCCTTCCCCTGAAGTTCCCCTTCCGGTTGAACCGGAGATAGATACATTGCACGCCGGAGAGTTCGTCGAGCACTTGCGGCGTGCGACCGATGCTCTGCCCCCGCGCATCAACATTGACGCGCAATCGGTCGAACAGGGTTTAGCGAAACTCGTCTTGACTTTGATTGAATTCATCCGCCGCCTGCTCGAAAAGCAGGCCATCCGGCGGATGGAGGGGGGCGATTTATCGCCCGAGCAGGTGGAGGAACTCGGACTCGCTTTGATGAAACTGGAAGCGAAGATGCAGGAGTTGAAGGCGCAGTTCGGATTGGCTGAAGAAGACCTCAATCTTGATCTAGGCCCGGTCGGGCGCTTGATCTGAGGTCTTTTGAGGGAGCCACTGGTTATCAAATCTGACATCTGCTCTTCGGAGGGTGAACATTGTCAAGCGAGCGATCAAGTTTAATTACGGCGCGTCCGCCTGGGCTGGTGGATGTCCTCGACCGGATTCTTGATAAGGGTTTAGTGATCGCGGGCGACATCAAGGTCTCGCTCGCCAACGTCGAGCTGCTCACCTTACAGATTCGCCTGCTGGTCTGCTCGATTGATAAGGCCGAGCAGATCGGGCTGAACTGGTGGCGCTACGACACGAATCTGACGACGCGGGCCGAGCGCGCCGAAGCCGAGAACGTGGAGCTGCGCGAGCGCCTGGCGGAACTCGAACGCGAGGTCAGGCAACTGAGCACCCCCCCGGCGACGTCAACGAAAGGGCGCTCAAAAACCGCGGGCACGCGCGCTCGCAGCGGCGGCGCGCAGTCCGCCTCAAAGAAGAGTGGCAAAGATCGCGGCCGTTGAGAGTCAGCGGTCAAGTGGATGTCGGCGGGTCTGACCCGTTGACGTAAGCGACTCCCGAAGAGTCCTCGCGTGGTGGGATGACATTTCAACTTTTGGAAAGAGGAACGAAAACACATGGCTGTTGAAAGAGCGCCGGGCGGCACCAGTTTGATAGACGTCCTTGACCGCGTGCTCGACAAGGGCATCGTCGTTGACGCGTGGGTACGCATCTCGCTCGTCGGAATCGATCTCATCACGGTCGAGGCGCGCGTCGTCGTCGCCTCGATTGACACGTACCTGAAGTACGCCGAGGCGGTCGGCCTGACGCCCGCCGTGTCGCGGCCCGCGCTGACGCCGGGTCCGGGCGAAACCATCGAAGAAGAGACGCGACGCCGCATCCCGGTTGATACGGACAGAAGCTAAAAAGCAGTAGTCAGTGGTCGGTGGCCGGTGGTCAGTTTAATAACTGATTTCTCACTGACCGCTGACCACTGGCCACTGACCACTTTTTATGGCTCAAGTTCCAACAGAACTATCCCCTCCAGCCATTCCAGCTATCTCAGAAGCGGAAGCGAGCGACCCGCGCCTGCGCCGGTACGATGTCTTCATCGAAGCGACGACGCAGATGCTCGCCACGCCGAAGCTGCACGAGCGCCTTCTGCTCGCGCTCGAAGCCGTCGTCGCGGGCCTCGGCTACCAGCAGGCCGCCATCGCCATGATTAACGAGCGCGACGCCACCTTACGCGTGCGCGCCGCCATCGGCTTCGAAGATGACGAGGCGTCGCGCATAGAGATGCCGCTCGATTCGGGCGCGCCCTGCGTGACGGTTGTTCACGAGGGACGCCCCACCTGGATTTCCCTGGCGACGGACGAAGCATCGAGCGCGCTGCTGGGCCGCCCCGGCTGGAAGCACGACATCCTGGCCGTCCCGCTCCTCGGCGTGCCGGAGATGTCCGAAAGGAACGAGTGGGACACGGCGCTCAAGCCGCGCCATAGCGAAAGGCGCTGGTCGCTCGTCCCTTCCTCCTGCGTCGGCGTCCTCTACGTCGGCGCGCAGCAGGACGAAGTAGACCCTGACTCGCTCAACTTCCTGGCACGCTTCGCCGACCGCATAGGCATCATCGCCTCCTCAGCGATTCAACAGGAGCGCCTCGTCGCGACCGTCAACAAGTTGCAGCGCGAGCGCCAGTGGGTCGAGTCGATCATGAAATCCGTGGCCGACCCGATTGTGCTGACGGACTTGGACAACCAGATTCTTCTTCAGAACCGGCGTGCCGAAGAGTTGTTCAGCGGCTCGAAGGACGCGGGCGAGGGCAAGCGCCGCGCGCTCAAGATGAACGACCTGCTCTTCTCCGCTTACCTGTCGAGCGCCGCCGTCTCCTCCTCGCAGGTCATCCAGCGCGACATCACGCTCGTGGACCCGCTGGAAGGCTCCGACATACACTTCGAGGTCATCTCGACCCCGGCCTTGAACGCGCGCGGCGAGCGGCTCGGGCTGGTCTCTATCTTCCGCGACGTGACGGACCTGCGCGAAGCCAACGAAGAACTGGCCCGCAACTTCACGAAGCTACAGCAGGCCGAGGCTGAAGCCAGGCGCGAGCGCGACCGCCTCGACCTGATTATCGAAAACGTCGGCCACCCGGTGGTGGTCTGCGACGCGAGCGGCAATTTCATCCTCTTCAACCGCCGCGCGGAACTGCTCTTCCAGCAGGAAGACGCCTTCATGCCGTCAGCCTCGGCCGCCATCCGCGCCAACTCCGTCAAGCTCACCTCTTTCATCTCCGCCCTGGCCTCTGCCTCTGAGACCGGCCGTCAGGCCGAGATCGAATTGATCGACCCGGAGACGGCAGAGTCCTTGCCGATGGAGATAACCGCGGGCGAGGTGGTGGACGCCAAAGGACAGGTGACGGCCGTCGTCTCGATCCTGCACGACCTCTCGGAGATACGCGAGCTGGAGCGCCGCCGCGTCGAGCAGCAGCTCTTCGAGTCTGAGAAACTGGCTGCGGTCGGACGCCTCGCCGCCTCGATCGCGCACGAGGTCAACAACCCGCTCGAAGCCATCAAGAATTCGCTCTACCTGATGCAGACGGGCAAGGACTCGGAGAAGAACGCGCGCTTTCTGGAGATCGCGCGCAAGGAAACGGAGCGCGTCTCGCACATCATCCGCCAGATGCTGGGGTTCGCGCGCCGCTCCGGCGAGGTCGGCTGGGTGGACGTCAACCAGGTGCTCGAAGAGACGCTCGTGCTGCTGGAGAAGAAGCTGCAACAGTCCGGCATCCAGGTGAAGCGCGAGTTGGACGCGCACTTGCCGCGTGTGCGTGCGCGCGCAGACCAGTTGCGACAGGTCTTTCTCAACCTGCTGCTCAACGCGCAGCAGGCCATCGACGGCAGCGGCCAGATCAGGGTGACGACCATGCGCTATGAGCAGTCGCTCCAGCCCTCCATCATGGTTCAAATCAGCGACACGGGCGTCGGGATCAGCCAGGACGACCTGGCGCGCATCTTCGAGCCCTTCTTCTCGACGCGGAAGAAGGGGACGGGCCTCGGTCTCTGGGTGACGCAGGACATCGTGCGGCAGCACGGCGGGCGCATAGAGGTCACGAGCGACAAGGGACGTGGGACGACCTTCACCATCATGCTGCTGGTGGATTCACCCATTCTGGAAGTAGAAGAGAAGAAGTAGCGCCAGGAGGAGCAAGGCCCGCGGCTGCGGAGAGTTCACTTCGATGACTCCCACAACTATTCAAGAGCGCAGAGACGAGCGAAACGGGGGCGGGATACCTAACGCGCCCGCCGGCGCGCGCCTACTCGTCGTTGACGACGAAGAGAGCCTGCGAATTACGACCGCCGCCATCTTCGAGCAGGAAGGCTACACGGTCGAGACGGCTTCGAGCGGCGTGGAGGCCGTCGCCTTCATAGAGAAGTTCGAGTTCGACCTTGTCTTGACGGACCTGCACATGGAGGGCGGCGACGGGCTCTCCGTCCTCGCGGAGGTCCGCGAGCGTGCGCCCCTCACCATCTCGGTCGTCCTGACGGGCTTCGCCTCTGTCGAATCCGCAATCGCCGCGCTCCAGCAGGGAGCCTATGATTATTTGGTCAAGCCCTGCGACATCGACGAGATGAAGTACACGATCAGGCGCGGCGTGGAGCACCGCCGCCTGATGCTGGCCGAGGCCGAGGCCAGAGAAAATCTAGAACGACTGAACCGCGACCTGGAGCGTCGGGTCGAAGAGAGGACGGCGGAACTCACGCGCCTGAACGACGAGCTGGCAGAGGCCAATCGCGCCAAGGACATTTTCCTGGCCACGCTCTCGCACGAGCTGCGGACGCCGCTGACGCCCGTGCTCGGCTGGGTCAATTTGCTGCGCAACGGGAACCTGGACGGTGACGGGGTGGCACAGGCGCTCGACGCCATTGAGCGCAACGCCCGTCTACAGTCGCGCCTGATTGACGACCTGCTGGACATCTCGCGCATCGCCACCGGCAAGCTGCGTTTTGAGCCGAAGGCGATAGACCTCAACGAAGTGACGGAGGCCGCGGTCGAGACCGTGCGCGCCTCGGCCGGTGTGCGCCGGGTCGAGCTGGATGTTGACCTGACGGCCGCGCCGCTCGTCGTGATGGGCGAGCCCGTGCGTTTGCAGCAGATTGTCTGGAACCTTTTGTCGAACGCCATCAAGTTTACGGAGTCGGGGGGGCGCGTTCAGGTCCGCACCGAAGGGGACGACGAAGAAGCGCGGGTCGTCGTCGAAGATACTGGCATCGGCATCTCACCGGAATTTTTACCGCACGTCTTCGACCGCTTCCGCCAGGCGGACGGCTCGCCCACGCGCCGCCACGGCGGTCTGGGCCTGGGCCTAGCCATCGTTCAGGCGCTCGCCAAACTGCATAAGGGGCAGGTCAGGGCCGAGTCCGAGGGCGAGGGCCGCGGCTCGCGCTTCACCCTCAGTCTGCCGAGCGCCGCGAAGACCAGTTACATAGAAGCAGCGGCGGGGCGTGGGACGCCGCCAGAGGACGAGGTCAACCAGCGCGTCCTAATAGTGGAAGATTCCGCCGACACGCTCTCGATGCTCCGGACCATCTTCGAGCAGCGGGGATGCAGCGTGATGGCCGCGGCCTCCGCGCCGGAGGCTCTCAAGCTGGCCGCGGAGAACAAGCCGACCGTCGTCATCTCGGACATCGGAATGCCCGGCATGGACGGCTACGAATTTTTGACCGAGCTGCGCCGTCTGCCAGGCATGGAGAGTGTCCCTGCCATAGCCATCTCAGGTTACGCGATGGACGAGGACCGCGAGCGCTCCTCGTCCGCAGGGTTCGCTGCGCACGTGGCCAAGCCCGTCGATGTCGATGCCCTCTTCGACCTCATCCAGAAACTGACCCCAGCCGTCTCTTAAGCTCAGGCTTCACACTTTCAGGCTTCGCCAGAAGAGGTCGTGCTCAAACCGCCATCCTGTTGTTGGCACAAGCGTCATATTATATGATTGCCGACGAGCAGGACGTTCTATTGTGCAGAAGGGGCTACCCGTCGTGTTTGCGGAGGCGACCTTACGGACCGCTCCGGCCTCCACTCTAGCTACCTCTTGAATCTGTTCGGACGCCGAGCCACACCCGTCCATGTCACCCGGCTCGGGCTTCCCCTGCACAAAGATTATTTGTGGTGACGGAGAGATTCTCTATGTCCGCTATTTCGGAGGGCGGCGGCGCTACGACGCAGGCCGGGATTTACTTTCAGAACTGCGTGGCGGTCCTGCGGCTGGCACAGATGCTGTGCGGCGATGATGTGAGCCAGTCGGCGCTCGGGCCAATAGCGTCCGTGCGCGTCGAAGCGCCCGCGGAAGTGGACGATACCGTAGTGACTTTCAGTGACGGCCGAAAAGAGTTCATCCAGGCCAAGCTTAACGTCGAGCCCGGCGCGGACGCCTGGAATAAGCTCTGGCAACATTTCTATCGCGAGTACCAGGGCTTCGCCGCCGCTTCGCCGCCGCGCCACGTCATCACGCTGGCCGCGCGCTGGTCGGCGAAGATGTCCGAGTTGGAAGCCATGCTCGCGCGCGCGGCGAGCGCCGAGTCGGCAACCGAGTGGCGCGGACGTCTGACGCAGCCGCAGACGAAGCTGGCCGATAACATCCGGCAGATTCTGGACCTGGATGATGAGGAACTGGTCCGCTTGTGCCGCGTGGTCAAGGTCTGGCAGTTACGGTTCGAGGGTGACCCGCAGGAGACGGACTCCTTTGAAAGTGAAGTGCAGCGCATTCTCAAGGGGACGCTGGAGCCGCGGGCGAACATCTTTCCGGTCTTGATGGAAATGGCCGGGGACGCTGCGCGCCAGCGCGCGACGATTACGCGCGATGAGCTAATCGCGCACCTGGTCAAACGCGGCTTCGAATTCATCCCGGCCCGCGTCCCCAACCGGCTGAGCGAGACGCGCCGTCGGCAGTTAGAACAGCAACGCAATGCCTTGAACGAGACGGCGTCGCTGGCACAGGGGAAATTAACCGCGCTGCAACAGGCCCTGATCATCGAGACGGGGGCCGCCGTCAGGTTTCAGCTTCAGCAACAGGTCTCCGGCGCGGAGTCGGAGCTGGAGGAAATCTTTCGGCGCATTGAGGAGATCGAGGCGAAACTAAGTTGACGGGAAAGGTCTCCGGAGAGAACGTCCAAGATGGCTACGATTGAGCTTCTCAGGAACAAAAAAAGGGAGTTGGCCGAGCCCCTCGCCCTGCTCAACGAGAAAATCGCCGCGCTGCGCAATTCGCTGGCGGTTGAGGCGGCGACCGCCGTGAAGATTCAACTCAAGTACGAGCTCGCAGAGGCCGAGCGCGAGCGCGATAAGCTCGACAAGGAATTGGAGGAGATTGAGAAGGAGATCGAGGGGAAGAGTTGGATCACCACCCCGCGCCCTTTACCCGCAGACGCGCCTCTGCCCGGCGCGTCCGTCATCCTCACCTGCGACCGCTCCAAACAGGATGAGCGTTTTCACGACTTCTTCAGCCAGCTCAGCCGCGACCGTCACGGCGCGCCCCAGGCCTACTTCATTCTAGGCGAGTGGGAGCAGCGCCCAGGCAGCCTCGTCGTCAGGTTCAAGGACACCTGGATCAGGGAGCACGTCAACAAGCGCCTGGACGCAGGCAAGACTCGCATCGTGCTCCGCCGTCTGGACTGGCCCGACCAGGACGACCTCAAGGCGCGCCAGAAGCGGCTGAGCTTCAGACTGCTGCACTCTCTAATCGACACGGATGCCGCAGACACTTCCGCCGCGTCGTGCCGGCTGGCCCTGGCTGAGAAATACTCGGACTCCGTCCTCGTCATCGAGCACAACGTCGTCAGGGAGAATTGGGACAGAAGTACTGGCAAGCTCCTCAACTGGTATTTGAACTATTGGGACGAAGTGAAACGCGAGGCCGACATTCCGCTCTGCGTGCTCTTCTTCAACGTTGTCTATCCGACCATGCGTGCGCCCAACGCCCTCGTCCGTGGGGTGCGCGGCGCGTTCAGAAAATTGAGCAAGGCGGTGTTCGTCTACAGGCTCCAGCGCCGGTTTCACCAGCCCGGACGCGTGGTCAAGCCCCGGCCCACAGGTGACACCTGCTCGTCCGTCGTCTTGCAGGAATTAGAGTGCGTCAAGCTGGACGATGTGCTCGGCTGGTTCCAGCGCATCAACCTGGGCGATTCGGCGCGGCTCGCCCAGTGGTGCGCGGCCATCTTCGGCACAGCCGACCCGCACCAAGCGCCGTGCCAGAACATGCTCCACGTCGAGAACAAGCTGAGCGAGCTGCGCGATGAGATTGAGGCCATGTACGTCGCAGCCAGGAGGGCCAATTGATGATTGACAGTGATGACGCGCGCGCAGGGGCCGCGCCCGACGAGTTCAAGGTCTATTCCGGGAAGGGCGAGACGATCAGCCAGCGCAACGTCCAGTTCCCCACCTACAGGGAGATGCGCCAGTTTAGCGACCCGCGTAACTACGACGCCGAGCAGGGCCTGCGCGACGCCGTCAACGTGGCGCTCGCGCTCGGGCAGCCCCTGCTCGTCACGGGAGAGCCTGGCACAGGCAAAACGCAGCTCGCCAGCAGCGTCGCCTACGAGCTGGGCCTGGAGGAAAAAACCTTCCCGCTCGAATTTCACACCAAATCGACTTCGACCGCCCAGGACCTCTTCTACAGGTACGAAGCGCTGGCCCACTTCAGCGCCTCGCGCTTCGGCCAGGTCGAACTGCCGGCCGACCCCTACATCAGGTACGAGGCGCTCGGCCTGGCCATCCTGCTCTCGCTGCCTGCCGATGACCCGCAGCGCGTCAAGGTGAATCCTTACCTGCCGCAAGCTTTGCGCGGGCTCGGCAACACCCGCTCGGTCGTCCTCATAGACGAAATAGACAAGGCCCCGCGCGACCTGCCAAACGACGTGCTGAACGAGATCGAGCGAATGGCCTTCGAGGTCAAGGAGACGGGCGCGCGGTTCACCGCCATGCAGAAGTTTCGCCCCATCCTCATCCTGACCAGCAACTCGGAACGCGACCTGCCGGACGCCTTCCTGCGCCGCTGCGTTTTCTATCACATCGAATTCCCGGACAAGGACGAGCAGCGGCTCCGGGAGATTGTCGGCAAGCGGCTCACGCTCGACTCCGCGCGGTTCAACGAGCAGATGCTTGCGCACGCCCTCCAGCACTTCGTCGAGATTCGCAAGCTGCAACTGCAAAAGAGACCGGCGACGGCCGAGTTGCTCGGCTGGCTGCGCGTGCTCGAACACAACCGTATAGACGCGGCCGACCCGAAGCAAAAGTCCGCCCTGGCACAGTCCTACTCCGTCCTGGTCAAGAACAAGGATGACCTCACCCGGCTTCAGAAGCGATTTATCGACGGTGATCAGCAGCGCCAATGAGTGAGCCGTCCCCCAGTCAGAGCGTGCTGGCCTTCAGCGACTTCCTGGCCTACCTGCGTGGGCAGGGCTTCGCTGTGGACGCTGCGCACTACATGCGGCTCCAGACCGTGCTGGATCAGGCGCGCGTAGGCAGAGTCTCTCCGGATGACATGGCCAGGCTCGACTGGACGAAGCAGGAACGGCCGCCGCTCAACTGGGAGCAGTTGGATTTCAAGACGCTGCTCTGCCCAATCTTCGCCACCACGCGCGAGGAACAGGAGCGCTTCTACAAACTCTTTGACGAATATCTTGAGCGGCTGCCCGCGCTCAGTGTCCAGGCGGGGACGCGGACCAGGGCGACTCAAGCGGCCGGGCGTGGCTCCTTCGCCGCGCGGCTGCGCCAGCTCGTCATCAGGTACAAGCAGGATTGGCGACGGCTGTCCATCATCCTCGGGGCCGCTCTCTTGGTCGTCGCGGCCCTTCTCTATTTCCTTTACACGCGGCGGCAGCAGCAACAGCAGCCCGAGCCCCAGATCGCGGGCTCCCAAACGACCGCTAATACGAACACAAACACGGACACGGCCCTCGCCAACAACAATCCGCCGCAGATGGTCCCCGAAGGTATCATCAACCCGAACTCTAACTTGCCGCCGGTCGCCCAGACGAACACTAACGCGAACGAGAACGCGAACGCGAACACGAACACAAACGCCGGCGGCAATAAACCAGCGGACGTAAATAAAGGCACGACGCCTGCTGCCGAGGAGCCCGTGTGGGGCTTTAAAAGCTCTCTGCTGACGCTCGCTCTTCTGCTTACCCTGTGGGGCGGTTACGAATTGTCGCGTTACATACGACGCCGCCGCATACTCGCTCGCCAGCACGACAAGAGCCCGCCCGACAGTTGGCCGTTGAGTGTGGAGACGCGGCCAGAGGTCTACGCCACAGCGGAATTCTACGCGGTCGCGCGGCGGCTGCGTCGTCGTCAGGTCGGCGAGTTCCACCGGCTCGACGTCAAGGCGACCGTCGCCGCCACCGTCAAAGCGTTCGGCTACCTCACGCTGCGCGAAAAGCCTGACAGCAAGCCGCCGGAGTACCTGCTCCTAATAGACCGCGCCGGGGCGCGCGACCACCAGGCATATCTCTTCGGCGAGTTGGCGGCTGCGCTCAAGCGCGAAAACATTTTCCTGCTGCGCTTTTTCTACGACGGCGACCCGCGCACCTGCTACGACGGCGCGGGCGGCCCTTCCATCAGCCTCTCCGAATTGCAAACGAAGTACGCTGGCCATCGCCTGCTCATCTTCGGCGAGGGCGCATCGTTCATCGATCCGCTCGGGAACGAGATGGAAGAGTGGACACGCGTCTTCGAGGGCTGGCGCGAGCGGACGCTGCTGACGAACACGGGCGTCTGGGGCGCGCGCGAAATAGCGCTGGCGACGCGCTTCATAGTGCTGCCCGCAGGCACGCGCAGCCTCCTGCGGCTCCCGGACCTCTTCGTGGCGACGATGGCGTTTTCGGGCGACAGGCAACAGGCCGGCTTGCCTGTGCCGCCATTGGAAGGTGATGCGAAGCAGGCTGTTCAGGCTTTGCGCCGCTACCTGGGCGCGGACGCGTTTCTCTGGCTCTGCGCCTGCGCCGTCGCGCCGCAGTTGCAATGGGAGCTGACGCTCAGGCTTGGCACGTTGCCGTTTCTTCCCGCAGGGTTGGTCAACGAGGCGAACCTGATGCGGCTGGCCCGGCTCAACTGGTTTCGCAAGGGTGCGATTCCGGACGAGGTGCGCTGGCAACTGATTCAACAGTTGAGCCCGGAGCAGGACCGCGCCGTGCGCCGCGTGCTCATAGAGTTGTTGCAGCACGCCGAGAGCCGCCCGCCCGCCAGGACCTACGCCGCCGCTGCGCACCAGCTCGAACTGCTCGGACACCGCTGGGCCAGCCTGCGCGACCGCGCGAGCTACCGCCGCCTGCTGGAGTTCCTGCGCACGCTCCCGCCGAGCCAGGTCAACCGCGACCGGACGCTGCTCCATCTCCTCAAGCTGTTTCCCTCCGCTGGGTTCGCCCGGCGTCTCTCCCCTGGCCAGCGCGACTTCGTCTACAGCCGCGGCCTTCCAGGCTTTGGCCCGAGCGCCGTGCTCCTCTGCGCGCTGGCCCTCATTTTGAACGTCGCCCTCTTTGCCACGCTCTCCGCCAGTAAAGTGCCGGACCCCGTAGCTCGCCTGTTCCCCCCGCAGCCTGTGGCGACGCCCACTGCGACGCCGCCTGTCGAGCCCGCGCCCACGGTCACCCCCTTTGACACGAACGCGAACACCAACATAATTCCGGATGCCAACGTGAACACGGCGGAGGCAATCGCGTCAAATAACAACCAGGGTCCGGGCAGCCCCGTCACGCCGCCCCGCCGTAGCACAGGGGTGCCCATCAGGCCGCCGCGTCCCGCCAATAACAACAGGAGCGGGAGCACCGTTTCCCCTGGAGACTTAGAGAGCGTGACCCCCCCTCCGGGAGAGCCCCGCACCGGCGGCACGACACAGCCCTCTACTCCGGAGCAGGGCCCGGTCGAACTGGCTGTCACTACTTTTCTCGATCTTAGGTCTGACCAGGGGAAAGTCGAGCTCGACCCGAGCCTGCGCGTCCGGCTCTGGGTGCCAGATGGCCCGGATGCGGACGAGGCTGCGGAAAAACTCATTCAACAGTTGGTCAACGACTTCGGCTTAGAGCGTGATCGCATTGACACGGTCAAGGTCAAACCGCCCGCGGGTCTCAGCCTCGGCCTCACGCTCCCGGTCGGGGCGGAGTTGATGGGGACGATTCCCTTCATTGCAGGTACGGGGATGGTGGATACGATGGTGGAAGTGCCCGACCTAAAGACCTACGGACGATTGGAAGAAGCAATGAAGGCGGACGCTAACGCCAAAGTATTTTTGGTCGTCAATAACCCCAAAGACATGTCCGTATTCACCAGCAGCATGAGCGAGCGCGACATCCGGGAAAAGCTGATTAAAGCCGGCATTGATCCCAAGCGCATCGTAACCATTACCGCCAGCCCAACGAGTAAAAAATATGCTGACGGCATACTCCTCTTCGTCCAGCCCGGCACAACGTCTTCGCCACAGGGCGGGCCATCGGCGCCCGCGCTATTTGACAAGTTCAGCATTCTCAATTACGAGGACGCGATGGCCCGGCTCGACAACTTCGCCGTCGAGGTCAAAAGTGCGCCGGGCTCTGTAGCCTACATCATCTCTTACGGCATGATTCAGGGGCGCGGGCGCACCTCTTCCCGGATTAGGAACACTAACCAGGCGGCGGCTTTGAACATGGCGAAGCGCTATAAAAATTATCTGATAAGCAAGGGCGGGTTTGACGAGCAGACGGTCAGGATTATAGACGGCGGCAAACGGGCTGAGCCGGGTTTTGAGTTATTCATCATTCCACCGGGCGGGACGCCTCCCACGGCGACGCCGGACGCTGTTCCGACCCCCACTCCAACTCCGTGAGCGGGCGCGTCACATTGCATTGCTGAGCCCGGCCTCTTTGCCTGTATCATTGCCCGCGCACGGCTACGGAACATAGCGTTTGTGTCCGCTCGTACTATTGCCTGAGTAGAGGAGGAGGTCATCCGTGATGTACTGTCCACGTTGCGCAGCACAGAACCTAGATGACTCGAAGTTTTGCCGTGGCTGCGGCACCAGCCTGGAAGCCGTCGCCCTGGCGCTCTCCGGCCAATACGACCTCTCCGCGGGTAAAGCCGGGACAGCGAAGGCCAAAGGCGACTGGCTGGAAAAGCGCAGCGAGGGAAGGAGCGCCATCGTCAAAGGCGCTGGCCTGATGGCAGCATCGCTGCTGATAGGCATCGCGCTTGGCCTCTTCAGTAATCAGGCGGACTGGATCATCATCTGGGTGGGCGCGGCCGGATGGCTGGCCTGCTGGGGAGTCATCTCTCTCTTCTCTGGCGTCAACGCCTTCATCGAATCCAAATTCATACGCCGCCAGTTGGAAGAGATGGCTAACGAGACTGCCGCCCAGGCGCAGGCACAGTTGCCGCCGTCCGACAAACCCGCCATGCTCCCAGAAGGGACGCCCGCCGCGCCCGGACTATCCCATCAGCCGAGCATCACAGAACCCACGACCGTGCCGCTGGCGAAACCCAACCGCGCGCACAAATAGAGCGTTTCACGCCGACCATTTTTCGGGAATTAAGGACTCGTTCTCTTCTCGCTCAGCGTCCGGCTCCCGCGCCAGAGGAGTAAGGCGCTGAGCGCGCACGCTATGGGGCTGACCAGAAGAGCGTAGCGCATGGCGGCGGGGTTCTGCGCCGTGCCGAGTTTGTCGTTGAGCTGTCCGACCAGCGGCGCGCCGATGGCGTAGGCGGCGATGTTGACAGCGAAGAAGTAGATGCCTATGCCTAAGCCCCTTAACTTCGGCCCAGCTATCTCGTGCACGTCCGCCGCCGCCGGGCCGAGCCACATCAGTGAGAGGCCGAGCAGAACGAAGTTCGCCACGGCGAGCAGCCAGACGCTGTTGCTAAAGAGCAGCGCCACCCAGAAGGGAATCGCCAGGAGCGCGCCGCACGCGCTAAAGAGCATCCGCCCGCCGCGCCCGCGCCGCCTCAAACGGTCCGCCACGTAGCCCCCCAGGATGGTTCCCGGCACGCCCGCGACGATTGAGAGCAGGCCGCCCCACTTGCCTATAGTCTGTAGACTGAGATGGTGAACGTCGCGGAAGAAGATAGCCCCCCAGATGGAGAGACTATTGGCCGCCAGCCCGAAGAGCGCGTAGCCGAGATACAGATAGATGAGCGGCCTTGAAGTGAACAGCACCGTCCAATCGTTACGTGAATAATTCGCCTGCGCCGTCTCGGTCTGCCCGCGCGGTATCTCTTTCAGGAGCAGCACCAGCAGGGCGAAGAAGAGCCCTGGGAAGCCCAGCAGGTAGAAGGCAAAGCGCCAGCCGTAATTATTTGCTATCCATCCGCCGAGAAAGAACGCGACGCCTGCGCCGATGGCGATTCCGGAAGAGTAGACGGCCTGCACGGTCGCGCGCACGCGTGGCGGGAAATAGTCGCTCAAGAGCGACAGGGCGGCTGGCCCCAGCGTCGCTTCGCCCACGCCGACCATCACGCGGCACAGGAAGATTCCCCAGAAGTCGTGCGCGAACCCCGTCAATCCTGAGAAGAGAGACCAGACGGCCAGGCCCCCCGCGATCATTTTCCTGCGCGAGACGCGGTCGGCCATCCTGCCAAAAGGGATTCCGAGCAGCGTGTAGAAGATGACAAACGAGGTCGTGCCAAGCAGCGCGAGCTGCGTGTAGCTCAAATTCATCTCCGCCTGAATCGGCGCAAAGAGGAGATAAATCAGCGTGCGGTCCAGAAAGTTCAGCACGTAAACGAGCGTCAGAAGCGCGAGCGCGTACCAGGCGTAGCCGGGAATCTTCGCCGTTGACTCGTCTCTGATTGTCTGGGCCGTCGCCGCCGTCATCTTGCCTGACATATTCGTCTCAAGAACAGCTTTCAGTTAATGGAAAAGAGCACGACGGCTTCGCCCTGAAGAACAGTCTCGCCGCGCTGGTTCACGCAGGTGGTTTCAATGGTCGCGATGGGCTTGTCTTCCCTGATAGCCGCGACGCGCGCGCGCACCGTCACCGTGTCGTCCAGGTAAACGGGGGCGGCGAATTTCAGAGACTGGCTCAGGTAGACTGTGCCCTCGCCCGGCAACCTGTTCGCCAGCAGCGAGGAGATGAGAGCAGCCGTTAACATGCCGTGCGCTATGCGCCGCCCGAAGCGAGTTGCCCCGGCGTACTCTTCGTCAAGGTGGACGGGGTTATGGTCCCCGGTCAATTCGGCGAACGTGCGAACGTCCGCGTCCGTAATCGTCCTGGAAAATTCGGCCGTGTCGCCGACCTGGATTCTCATCTTGAACCTCTATTTGGCCGGGGCGGGTTGGGCCAGGAATTTGAGCAGCGCCGCGTTGAAGTCCGCGGCCTTTTCCACCTGCGGCACGTGACCGCACTGGTCGAAGACGATTAGCTGCGCGCCCGGAATCTCCTTTTGAAAGCGCTGCCCGTCGGCGAGCGGCAAGAGCCCGTCCTCGCGCCCCCAGATGACGAGCGTCGGCTGCCTGATGACGCCGAGGCGATTGTCCAGGAAATCTTCGCGGCGAATAATGGATTCCGTGATGCTGCGGATGGTGTAGCCGTCGCCCGCGTTGATACGCGTCGCCATCGAAGCGTCTATGAAAGCGTCGCTCATGAAAATCAGCTTGTTGTAGAAGACGCGCGCGACCAGTTCCTTCATGCCCTCGCGCGTCGAAGGATTGAGCTTGATGAGCTGGCCCGTGTCGAACCCTGGCGCGAAAGAATAACCGGCGGCATCCACCAGCACGAGCCGCTCGACCTTTTCCGGGTGGGCCAGCGTGTAAGCGGCTGCGACCCATCCGCCCATCGAGTTGCCGACCAGCGAGGCCCGCTCGATCTTCAACTCCTTGAGGAACTGATCCAGAAAGTCCACATAGGTATTGATGCGGTAATTGATGGGCGGCTTGTCGGACTTCCCGAAGCCTATCTGATCGGGAACGACGACGCGGTACTTGCCCGCCAGCGCCGGGACGTTGAAGGCCCAGTTGGTCGTATTCCCGCCGAGCCCGTGCAGGAGGACGACGACGGGGCCGCTGCCGGCCTCCACGTAATGAATCTTCGCGCCGTAGACGGTGGCGACCGATTCGGTCTGCGCGGTCTGCGGCGCGGCCTGGGCCGCGAGAGAGCCCGCCGCGTAAATGGCTGCGAGCGCGAAAGCGAACGCTAATTTACGCAGCGCACGGCGGGAAGCTTTAAGCATGGTGTCCTCCTTTAACTGTAGAGACTTTGTAATAAGTCCTGGTAGCGTTCGGTGACGACGGCGCGCTTGAGTTTCAAGGTCGGCGTCACTTCGTCCCGCTCCAGTTGAAAATCGTGGTCGATCACCAGGAACCTCTTGATCGCCTCGGTCGAGGAGACGCGCGCGTTGACGCCCGCGACGATCTCCTTGACCAATCCCTGAATCTCTACGCGCCCGGTCAACTCCGCGAAGTCCTCGTATGCAATCGAGTGGGCGCGCGCGTAGGCTTCGGCCTCCAGTTGGTTGAGTGTGATGAGAGCGACCAGGTAGCTTTTGCCTTCGCCGAAGACGAGCGCGTGGCTAATCAGGTGGTGCTCCTTGAGCAGATTCTCGACCAGCGCGGGCGCGACCTTCTTCCCCGTCGAAGTAACGATCAACTCTTTCTTGCGACCCGTAATCTTCAAAAACCCGCCCGCGTCCATCTGGCCCAAATCGCCGGTCAGCAGCCAGCCGTCCGCCATCACTTCCGCGGTCTTCAACGGCTCCTTGTAGTATCCGCTGAACATCATCTCGCTTCTGACCAGAATCTCGCCGTCCGCGGCTATCTTCACTTCGCAACCAGGCATCGGCGGCCCGACGGTCCCGAACTTGTAATCCTCCGGGCGGTTGAAGGCCACGCAGATGTTCTCCGTCAGGCCGTAAGCCTGTAGGATGGGCAGCCCAGCCGCGTCGAAGAACTCCGCGACTTCCGTCAAAAGCGGCGCGCCGCCAGAGGTGGCCAGGCGCAGGCGACCGCCGAAGTATTCGTTGACGCGGCCGAGCACGGGCAGGGCGCGTTCGGTGTATTCCGAAAGCAAGTCGGCGGGAATCGTGCGGCGCGACTGTCTGAGGCGCGAGACGCGACGGCCGACTTCGAGCGCGTCGTTGAACTCGCGCCGCTCGTGTGCGGGAGCCTGCTCCAAATCGGAGACGACGCGCGCGTGAACCTTCTCGAAGAAGCGCGGGAGGCTCGCAAAGACCGTCGGCTTCAACTCCAGCATGTAGTCCCAGAGTTTTGACAAATCATCTACGAAATAAGCGGGCGCTCCGGCGTAGAGGCGGTTGTAGAGACCGGAGATGCGCTCCGCCACGTGGCAGTAGGGAAGGTAAGAGAAGGCCACGTCCGTGTCGTAAATCGGAATCGTCGCGCGCAGTGACTCGATGCTGTTGATGATGTAGCGGTGACTGAGGCAGGCCCCTTTGGGTGTGCCCGTTGTGCCGGACGTGTAGACCATCACGGCCGTGTCGTCCGCCCGCGCCCCCTCGGCGCGCTCCGTTAAGAGCGACTGCACAGACCCGCGCGCCTTTGCTCCACGTTTCAAAAACTCTCGAAAGCTCAAGACCCCTTCGGATGTGTGGGCGGCGCTTTCATCCAGCGAGACGAGGGCTTTGATTCCGGGGAGCCGTTCGCGGACGGAGAGAATCTTTGATAATTGCTGCGCGGTGTCAACGACGACGACCTCCGCGTCCGAGTGGTTGATGATGTATTCGCACTGCTCAGGGGAGTTGGTCGGGTAGAGGCCGACGCCGCGCCCGCCCGCCATGATCGTGCCGATGTCGCAGACGGGCCACTCGGGGACGTTGCCCATCAGCACGCAGACCGCCGCCCCCGGCGTCAAATCGAGCGCCAGCAGGGCGGAGGCGAACTCGTCAGTCTCCCTCTCGAACTCCTCCCAAAGGATTCCGACCCACGCGCCGCCGCGCCGCACGTAAAAAACATTGCTCCCGCGATACCGGCGCGTGCGCTCGCGAAAAAGGGCGTAGATGTTCGGATAATCCATAGGTCAATTGCGGAATGCGGATTTCGGATTGCGGATTGAAAAGACGAACCAAAAGCGAGCTATCCTGTTCTTAAATCCGCAATCCGCAATCCGCAATCTAAAATCGAAAGGCTGTGCAGGCCATGTTGAGGCCGCCGCCGGAGGCGCACATCAGGACGACATCGCCGCGTTTTAGTTTCCCCTCGCGCACCGCGTCGTCCAGCACCATCGGGATACAGGCCGAGCCCGTATAGCCCCACTTCTGCATCACCGTGTGCGTGCGCGACATGGGCACCTCCATCCGCTTCATCACCTCTTTAATCGTGCTGAGGTTGACCTGCGTGAAGAGAAAGAGCCCGACGTCGTCCACTGTCAGGCGGCACTTTGCGAGCACGTCGTTGACGATGCGCGGCCACCCTTCCAGATTCACTTCCGGCGGGTACTTCTTGGCGAAACGCACCTTCGTCCACACGCCTTCACGCAAGACCTCTTCGGTGACGGGCATGTGTGTGCCGCCCGCATAGATGCCCATGTGGTCGTGATAGCTTCCTTCGGCCACGAGCTTAGAGGCGAGAAAGCCAGGCTCGGCGGAAGACTTCAGAACGACCGCGCCCGCGCCGTCGGCAAACAGCGTGCAAGTCTTCTTCTCCGTCCAGTCAACGAACTTGCTCATCGCGTAAGCGCCGATGACCAGCACGCTCTGGTACGTGTCGTCCGCCGTGATGTACTTCGAGGCCGTGTCGAGCGCCGTGACGAAACCGGCACAGGCGCAGTTGACGTCAAACGTCCCGGCGTTCTTCGCGCCCAGGCGGCGCTGGACGACAACGGAAGTCGCTGGCGAGATATATTCCGGCGTGTCAGTCGCGAGGATGATGAGATTTAAATCCGTCGCACTGATTCCGGCGTCTTCGAGCGCAAGGCACGCGGCCTCTGTCGCCAGGTCGGCCGTGCTCTCGTCCTCTGCGCAGACGTGGCGCTCGCGTATGCCGATCACCTGGGAGACGAATTCGTTGATGTCCTCGCCGAGCCTTCGGCTCAGCTCCTCATTCGTGATGACTCTCTCGGGGACGTAAGAGCCCGTCCCGGTAATTTTCGCGTAAGGCATAATTAGGATTCTTAAAAAAGCGCGGTTCGTGCTTTCTCAGCCCCCCTCTGGCTCGGAAATAAATTCGACGACCGCTCGGTTGAACTCATCAGCCTTCTCTATGAAGAAGGTGTGGCTGCCGCCAGGGATGACGCGAAGCCTCGCGCCGGGGATGCGCGTGGCCAGATTACGCGAGTTTTCGGCGGGGACGATGATGTCTTCGTCGCCCGTTATCACGAGCGTCCTGGCCTTAATCCCGTGGACGCGCGCGGAAGCGTCGAAGCTGACGGCCGCCTGAAGTTGATGCAGGTAGACGTGCTCCGGGACAAAGTTGGCCTCGCGCAGGTTTATGACGTGCTCGATCTCGGCGGGTTCAGCCTCGACGTATTCGCGGGAAAAGGCCAGCAGCAGATTTTCGCGCACGCGCTCCGACGTATTAAGTCCCTTCGTGGAGGCGAGCGCGAAGAGAGTTTCAGGCGTCGGGGGAACGTGCCCGGTTCCGCCAAAACTCGTGCAGCACAAAATCAGGGCGTCCGTCATAGAGGGGTGCGAGAGCGCGAACTCCTGCGCGACGAAGCCGCCGAAGGAAGCCCCGACGACGTGCGCTCGCTCAACATTTATTGAGCGCAGCAATTGTGCCACGTCGTCCGCGAGGCGGCCCATGGAGACTACGTCGTCGCCGCCTGAGGAGCGCGCAATGCCGAGCGGGTCAAAGGTGATGACGCGGAAATGCTCGGAGAGGGCAGGCGTCTGCTTGAACCAGATCCACCTTCCGGCACCGAAACCCGGAATGAGAATCAAGGGCTCTCCCTCTCCCTGAATCTCGTAGTAAAGCTGCGCGCCGCGCACCTGAGCTTGAGGCATGAGCTTCAAAGTATAAGTTAGAAAAGGGGAGACACGTAAAGGAGCAAGACAAAGGGCGGGGCGTGCCGGTCGAAACCCACGCCCCGCCGGTTATTGTCGTTAGAAGTTCAGTTTGAACGCGAACTGAATCACGCGCGGGCCTGAACTGGTCGAAGTGATGCGCCCGAACGTCGGGACGAAGGTGCCTGTGGACGGGTTGAAGACCGCCGGGGCCAGCACGTTGTTAATCGGGTTGGCGAAGTTGGCGAAGTTGAAGATGTTGAAGAACTCCGTGCGGAACTCGCCGCGCAGCCGCTCGCTGAACGGCATGAATTTGACGACGGCGAAATCGACGTTCTTCTGCCCAGGCCCGTACAGGAAGTTGCGCGGCGTGTTGCCGTAGGGGGCCGAGGGATCGAAGGCGGGGTTGCGCGTCGTCCCGACCAGAAAGAGCGTCGAGCGCGTGAAGGCCGCCGTGTTGAAGTAGCTGTTCAGTCGATCCGTCGTCGAGCCGCTGCCCTCCGCGCTTCCAGAAAATCCGGGCGCGAAGTTGGCGCGCTGGATGACGGACGTGCCGTTGCTCTCGATGATGGAAAACGGCGTGCCGGTCTGCAACGTGACGATGCCGTTGAACTGGTAGTTGTTAAAGAGCGCGCGCTTTAAGAACGAGCCCGTTTGCAGCTTCGGCAAATCGTAGACGAAGCTCGTCACGAAGCGGTGGCGGCGGTCGAAATCCGAGGGTCCGCGGTTCGTGCTCAGATCAAGCTGGTCGCCTGGGACGGTCGTAATCTCGTTGACGCCTGTGCCGGAATAGGTGTCTATGGATTTGCCGAGCGTGTAAGCCGAGAGCAATTGCAGGCCCTGGCTGAAACGCTTGGTCACGCTGATTTGCAGCGAGTTGTATTTCGAGTTGCCGTCGGCGCGCACCTGCTGTAGGCCGCCCGTGACGTTGCGGTTCGTCGAGACGAACGAGCCGAAGGGCGGCGCGTTGAAGAGCCCGGTCGCGGGGTTATAAGTCGGCTGGTTGAGCGTCACGACCTGTAGGAGCTTCGTTCCCTTCGAGCCGACGTAGCCGACTTCGAGCAGCCAGTTCTTGAAGAACTCGTACTGGACGTTGAAGTTGTACTGCTGCACGTAGGGCGTGCGCATCTCCGGGTCAATGAAGAGGCCCGAAATGGGAACGCCAAGCGGCGACAGCGGGTTGAGCGGAGAAGGCACGGTCGTCGCCACAGGGAACGCTCCAGGCGACGGCAGCGAAATGAACGGGTTCGCGAAGGTGCGGAAGACGCCCGGCGCGAGCAGCCCGACGCCGATGCCAAGGTAAGGGTAGTTAAAAAGCTGCGTGTTGATGAGCCGCGTCGAGGGACGATCGTAATAGATGCCGTAACCGCCGCGAACCACGAGCCTGTCCGAGTCTGTCGGGCGGTAGGCGAAGCCTACGCGCGGCGCGAAGTTGTTCCTGTCGGTCGGAATCAGCGTGTCGTCAACGGTCGGGACTCCGGGGAGCGTCCCGTTACCCGCCTGGACGATTCCGTTGGGCGGACCGGCGGGCGAAAGGGCAGTGCCGGCGCGGAACTGTTCCGGAATGAAATTGACCAGCCGCCCACGTATGTCGCGCGGGAAGGTGAACATGTCGTAGCGCAGGCCCAGGTTGAGCGTCAATCGGTCGTTGACCTTGAAGTCATCCTGGATGAAGGCTGCGAAATCGTTAGTCCTGAGCGAGCGGTCGAAGACGCCCGAGCCGAGGATGGAGACGCCGAGCGAGGTCAAGGAACCGCCGGTCAGAAAGCTCGTGAAGGTCGGGAAATTAATCTGCCCGCGCGTGAAGGCGTTGAAGTAAAAGTCCACGCGCGAGGGACGGAACTCGCCGCCCGCGCGGAAGCGGTGGCGGCCCCCTACGTTAAAGGAGAGCGTGTCGCTGACAGTAAACGTGTTGATGCGTGAAGACTGGTCGGCGAGCGGCGACGAACCCAGCGAGAACTGCCCCGTGACAAAGATGGTCGGGAGCCCCGGATAGGTCGCGCCAAACGGCGTAGTCATTCCCACGGACGAGGCTGTAATCGGCTCCTCCGGGACGGAAGTGACGCGCAGGCGGCTAAAACCTATGCGCGCCTGGTTGACGACCGACGGCGAGAAGACGTAGGTGTCCGTAATCGAGATTAAGGTTTGAATGATGTCCAGGCTCCCGCCAAAACCCGGCAACTGCTGGTTGCCGTTGCCTAAGCCCGCGAAGTTGTAGTTGGACTGGACGGTCGGGTTCGAGGCGAAAAAGCCCTTGCCCGAGAGCGTGTGCTTCTGGCTCAGCGTGTAGTCCAGGTTCGCGTTGAACTGGTTCTCCGTGAAGCGCGAGACACCCGAAATGGGCGACAGGCCAGAGGCGGTCCCTGCGGAGGGGATGGCGAACTGCCCGTTGGGAAGACGCGCCTGAAGGAGCGCGACCGCAACGGGGCTGATCTGCGCAGGCGTCAGGCCGAAGGCGGCGGCCAGTCCGGCGGCCGTGCGGTTGTTGTCGGTCAGGCGCGGGTCGATGATGGGGAACGTCAGGCTATTGTTGAGCGACGCTCCGTTGCGCTCGCGCGTGCCCTGGTAAGAGCCGAAGAAGAAGAATTTGTCGCGGACAAGGGAACCGCCCAGGGTCCCGCCGAACTGGTTGCGGCGGAAGATGGGACGGGGCCGCCCGGCGGAGTTCAAGAAGAAGTCATTCGCGTTCAGCTTCTCGTTGCGGAAGAATTCGTAGATGTTGCCGTGGAAATCGTTCGAGCCGGATTTGGTGACGGCCTCGACGTTGCCGCCAGCGTTGCGCCCTGTGGAGGCGTCGTAGGTCGAAGTCTGCACGATAAACTCTTGCAGGCTGTCCGTCGCTGGCACAGCCAGGTTGGGGGTCGAGTTGGTGCCGACGGAGTTGGCGTCGATGCCGTTGATGCGGACGTTGTTCGAGGTCGTGCGCTGGCCGTTGACCGAGACGGTGACATCGCCGCGCCCCAACTCCGTGTTGTTCGCCACGCTGGCGTAGGTGCCGGGCGAGAGCGTCAGCAGTTGCTGGAAGTTGCGCGTCGGCAGCGGCAGTTGGCTGATGGCGCGCCCGTCTATCACGCGCCCGACCTGCGAGGTCTCTAGCTGAACGGTGGGCGGGTCGGCCGAGACCAGGACGTTCGAGGCGACGCCGGCGACGGGCAAACTGACGTTGACCGTCGCGGTCTCGGTGATCTGCACGCGCACGTCTTCGACGGCGGCCGTGCTAAAACCCTGCGCGGAGACTTCGACGCGGTAGACGCCCGGAGGCAGGAGCTGGACGGCGAAGGCCCCGTTGGCATCCGTCACGGCCTGACGCTCGAGCCCCGTGTCGCGGTTCCTGACGGTGACGGTCGCGTTCTGCACGACGGCGCCGTTGGGGTCCGCGACCGTGCCGCTCAACTGGCCGGTCGTCCCCTGCGCACGCACCGTGATGGTGGTCGCCGCCACCGCTCCCAGGAGCAGCGCGCAGCCGAAAAGAAGAACTGCCGAGATTCTGCGAAATGATCCAGTCATGACAACCGACCTCCTCAGGCGTAAACAGGCTGTGGCGTCGTTAAAAACGAACGTCCGTTTTTTAAATGGATGCAGGAAGCGAATGGCGGTGAAGCCCACCGTCCGGGAGATTATTTCCTGCGACTGTTCTTTATTGCCGCGCGCGCGGGTTGTTTCTTTCCCGTTCTCTTCCGGCCTCTCGAGCCCGCGCCTCTGGCTTCGGGGCGCAGGATACCGTGGCGGAAGATGTGCGAAAGGCTGTTGACGACCGCGTCGTCCGTGATGCCGAAGTGGTTGTTGCCGCCAAACAGTTTCTCCACCAGGAAGTAGTTGAAGAACTGCATGTAAACGGCCGTAAAGCCGATGGCCGGGTCAACACCGTCGGAGAGCTCGCCGCTCCTCTTCAATTCCGCGAACTGGCGCGCGAACTGCTTGCGCAGTTTGGCGGCCAGCCCTTCAAACATCCGGCGAAAGTGCCGGTTCTCGAATTCGAGCACGTCTATGTACATCAGGAGCCAGAAGTCATGGTGCTCGCCGACCATCCAGCGGATGGCCCGCCCGAAGCGCTTGAGCGTCTCCGGCTCAAACGGCTCCTCTATGTCCGCGAAGACCTGTTGCAACCTGGCGTCGATCACCTTCTGGTACTTGGCGATGATCGATTCGAGGATGGCCTCCTTCGTGCGGTAGTAGTTGTAAAGGTTCCCGAGCGAGGTCCCGGCGTCGGAGGCTATGTCGCGCATGGAGGTGGCGTGAAAGCCGCGTCTGATGAAAAGCTCTTTCGCCGCACCCTCGATGCGGTTCTTGTTGGCCTCAATTGCGTCCGGACTCAGCTTGGGCATAGGCGCGCTCAAAAAACGAACGTCCGTATTTTTATTTAAGTACCCCTGGAATGTCAAATGCTTTTTCTTCCCCGCGCCCGGTTTCCAAGCGCCTCCGGCGAATGCATCGCCTTTGGCCAGAGAGATTCGTTGAGGGAGAAAAACGGTTCAATATGTACGCTAGCGAACATCGCAATTATAAAAAGGCGGATAGAATTCCTGGCAGGACCCCAACTTTAATTATCGACTTTGAGGATACAGCGATCGTGCGACGACTCGGATTAGCTGCATTTTTCTCCTCAGTCTCCCGGAGCCGCCTGGTCCGTCAGGCTCTAGTCTACTGTTGCCTCTGCTCTCTAGCCTGTTCTTCCAAGCCCCCGCAACAGTCACGCAGCGGCCCGGCCGCGCTGCCCGCCCCCGCTCAAGTCTCCGGCACAGGAGGACTGGCCGCGGTCCCGCCGTTCGCTGCCCAGGCAGAGGACGGGCAGTGGACTATGCCTGCGAAGAATTACGCGAGCACGCGCTTTAGCGGCCTTGAAGAGATCAACAGTGGTAACGCCGGCAATCTGAAGGTGGCCTGGACGTTCTCGACCGGAGTCAACCGCGGGCAGGAGGCTGCGCCCCTCGTCGTCGGGACGACGATGTACGTGGTCACGCCTTACCCCAACATTCTCTACGCGCTCGATTTGACGAAGCCGGGCCAGACCAAGTGGAAGTATGAGCCAAAGCCCGCGGCCGCCGCCCAGGGCGTGGCCTGCTGCGACTTCGTCAATCGCGGCGCGGCCTACGCCAACGGCAAAATCTTCTACAACCTGCTCGACGCGCAGACGGTCGCCGTGGACGCCGAGACGGGCAAGGAAATCTGGAAGACGAAACTCGGGGAGATAAACCGGGGCGAGACCATCACGATGGCCCCGCTCGTCGTCAAAGACAAGGTGCTTGTCGGCAACAGCGGCGGCGAGTTCGGCGTCCGCGGCTGGATCACTGCGCTCGACGCGAATACGGGTAAGATAGCCTGGCGCGCCTACAACACAGGCCCGGATGCAGACTGCCTGATTGGGCCAAACTTCAAGCCCTTCTACAAGCAGGATCAGGGCAAGGACCTCGGCGTCGCCTCCTGGCCGCCAGACGCCTGGAAGATCGGCGGGGGGACCGTCTGGGGATGGATCTCCTACGACCCGGAGCTTGACCTCATCTACCACGGCACGGCCAACCCCGGCCCCTGGAACCCGGACCAGCGCCCTGGCGATAACAAGTGGACCTCCGGCATCTTCGCGCGGCGGCCGGACACGGGCGAAGCCGTCTGGTTCTACCAGTGGGCTCCGCACGACCTATACGATTATGACGGCATCAACGAACAAATCCTGTTGGACCTTCCTTTCAATGGGCAGCCGCGTAAAACGCTCGTGCGCCCGGAGCGCACGGGCTACGTCTACGTCCTGGACCGCACGACGGGCGAGGTGCTCTCGGCCAACGCTTTCGTCCACATCACTTCGACAAAGGGCGTTGACTTAAAGACGGGCGAGCTGATTCACGTCGAAGAGAAGAAGCCGGTCATGGGCCGTGTCGTGCGCGACATCTGCCCGGCGGCCCCCGGCGGCAAAGACTGGAACCCTTCTGCCTTTAGCCCGCGCACTGGCCTCATCTACATCCCGCACAACAACCTCTGCATGGACTTCGAGGGTCTGGAGGCCAACTACATCGCCGGCACGCCGTATGTCGGCTCGAACGTCAAGATGTACGCGGGGCCGGGCGGGCACCGCGGAGAGTTTACGGCGTGGGACCCTGTGGCGGGCAAAGAGGTCTGGAAGATTAAGGAGAAGTTCCCGGTCTGGAGCGGCGCGGTGGTGACGGCGGGCGACGTGGTCTTTTACGGGACGATGGAAGGCTGGTTCAAGGCCGTCAACGCGCGCACGGGCGAGGAGTTGTGGAAGTTCAAGACCGGCTCCGGCATTATCGGCCAGCCAGTGGTTTATCGCGGCCCGGACGGCAAGGAGTACGTGGCGATTCTCTCCGGCGTGGGGGGCTGGGCCGGCGCAATCGTGGCGGGCGGCCTAGACCCGCGCGACGGCACGGCGGCGTTGGGGTTCGTCAACGCGATGACGGACCTGCCGGACAATACGACCAAGGGAGGCACGCTCTATGTCTTCTCGCTTCCCTAACGTGACACGCTCGACATTGCTCCTGCTCCTGACCGCGACCTTCATCTCCTGCGCGGGGGGAGGCGATAGGAAGCAGGCGGTGCCCGCCGCGCCCGCACAATCTTTGCCCCAGCACTTGCGCGTATGCGCCGACCCGAACAACCTCCCGTTCTCGAACGAGCGCGAGGAGGGGTTCGAGAATAAGATCGCCGCGCTCGTCGCGCGCGAGATGAAAGTGGACGTTCAGTACACGTGGTGGGCGCAGCGCCGCGGCTTCATCCGCAACACTCTCAAGGCGAATGAGTGCGACCTGGTCGTCGGCGTCCCCAACAGTTTCGAGCTGGCACAGACGACCTCGCCCTACTACCGCTCGACCTACGTCTTCGTCTACCGCAAAGACCGCGGCTTAAGCCTCCGCTCCTTCGACGATCCACGGCTGCGCAAGCTCAAAATCGGCGTGCAGATGATCGGGGACGATTTCAGCAACACGCCCCCGGCGCACGCCCTGACCAACCGGAAGATCATAGAGAACGTGAGGGGCTATACGGTCTACGGCGACTACGCGGAGGCGAACCCCCCGGCCCGGATAGTAGAGGCTGTGGCTAAAGGTGAGATTGACGTGGCCGTCGTCTGGGGGCCGCTCGCGGGCTACTTTGCAAAGCGGCAGCGTGTGCCGCTCGAAGTCGTGCCCGTCTCCCCGGAGATTGACCTCCCCTACCTCCCCTTCGTTTTCGACATCTCGATGGGCGTCAGGCGCGGCGACGACGCGCTCCGCGAAGAGCTCGAACAGATTCTCGCGCGCCGCCGCAATGAGATTGAGAGCATCCTGGACGAGTACGGCGTCCCGCGAATCAAGAAGGGGTGAGGGAATGAGAGTGGTCAGTGGTCAGTGGTCAGTGGTCAGTGAAAAGAAAGTGAGAGGCCGTGTGGTTGTAATGGGCCGACTGCTGACGAGTGGTCGCTTCATTCTCCTTACCTGTGTGGCGCTCATCCTCTTTTCGTCCTGTAAGCGCGAGGAGCGTGGTTACAGGGTCAGCCCTCCGGCGGCCGCGCGAACCAATAGCGTCACTTTGAGCGAACTGCGTCCGGGCGAGTCTCAACCGCCAGTCCCCGTCAAGAACGAGTACGAGCAGAACGCTTACGCGATGAACGAGGGAAAGCGCCTCTACGAGTGGTTCAACTGCGTGGGCTGCCACGCGCACGGCGGCGGCGGGATGGGGCCGCCCCTGATGGACGACAAGTGGCTCTACGGCAGCCAGCCCGAACAGGTCTTCTCCACCATCGTCGAGGGCCGTCCCAACGGGATGCCCTCGTTCCGCGGCAAGATTCCTGATTACCAGGTCTGGCAACTTGCGGCCTACGTCCGCAGCATGAGCGGACAGGTCCCTGCGGACGCCGCGCCGGGCCGCAACGACGACATGAACGCTACGAAGCCGGAGCAGTCCAAGGGGAAGGAAGAGCCTAAATCAGGCAGCGTGCCCAAGTCCGCCGAGATGCCGTGATGAACGAGGCAAAAGGTAAAAGGCTGGAGGTAAAAGTCCGGATGAAAGACAGATTCTTTGTCTTCCCTCTTCCCCTTTTCCTTTTTCCCTTTGCCTTCTTCGGTCCGCAATCCGTGCTGGATCCGGCTGGGCCGCAGGCCGGGCGCATCAGCGGCCTCTGGTGGCTGATGTTCTACGTCTGCCTGGGCGTCTTCCTCGCCGTCGCCCTCAGCGTGCTGGTCGCGATCTTTCGCCGCCGCAAAGACCCTGAGACGAGCTCGGACGAGCCCGACAGAGAGCCCGCGCCCGAACGCGAGCGGCGTATGACGAGAGTCGTGGTGAGCGCAATCGGTCTGACCGTCGTCATCCTCTCAGTCTTTCTCTTCTTCAGCTACACCACCGGGCGCTCGCTCTACTCGCAGGCGGACGCAGAGGCTTTGAGCATTAAGATCACTGGGCAGCAATGGTGGTGGAACGTCGAGTACGACCTGGAGCCGGCGAGCGACATCGTTCACACCGCAAACGAGATTCATATTCCCGTCGGGCGGCCTGTGAAATTCCGGCTCACTTCCACGGACGTCATACACAGCTTCTGGGTCCCGAACCTCAACGGCAAGAAGGACCTCATACCTGGCCACGAAATCGTGCTCACCTTTCAGGCCGACCGCGCGGGCGAGTATCGCGGCCAGTGCGCGGAGTTCTG
>DATEMM010000320.1:0-7124 GCA_035275605.1 Pyrinomonadaceae bacterium | reverse complement strand
CCGATCTGCGCTGCATCGAACTTTGAGATGGCGTCGGGCGGGACAAAGACGACAAACAAAATATAGAACAGGAGGTAGGTCAGAATCGGAATCGCCAGCAGCACGAGCACCCACTTGAGCAGCGAACGGTCTGTTTTCTTGCGAAAGAGAATGAGCAGGAAGCCCATCCCGGCGTAGATGCTGAGAATGTCTCCAGCCCACAGCAGGTATGCGTGAAGGAGGCCGATGACCAGCAGCCAGAACAGACGGCGCTTGAAAAGCGTGGCCTTGAGGTCGCCGCGTTTTTCCGCCCGTGCTATTTGCAGCGCAAAGCCGAAGCCGAACAGAAACGAAAAGATCGAATAGAATTTGCCCTCGACAAAAAAGTGGACGAGAAAATGCGTAATCCGGTCGGCCGAAGGGGTCTCTGCCGCGAGCGCCGGAGGCATCATCCCGTAACCGGAAAACCACTGCACGTTGCCGATGAGAATGCCGCAGACGGCTAACCCGCGCAGCACATCCAGAATTTCGATTCGTTCCGGCACGGAGATCGGGCTGATTTGGCTTTTCGACATAATCCCCCTTCAGATACGCTTCAGGTAGCGCGCGCCTTGTGCCAGTTCTACGGGCGGCGTAGGAAATATGTTTCCTGAATCCGGCAGGAGTCCTGACGAGGAAGGGTCGAGCGGTGCGTATTAACGGGGGGAAGCTTTCGCTCGCCCGTTCATTCGTTCCGCGAAATAGGCCACAGTCTTCTCCAGCCCTTCGCGCAAAGGAATGGTCGGGTTCCACCCGAGCAGTTGTTGCGCGCGCGTGATGTCCGGCTTGCGCTGTCGCGGGTCGTCCTGCGGCAAAGGCAGATACTTAATCTCCACGGTCGAGCCGCATATTCGCTTCACCTCTTCGGCCAATTCCTTAATCGTAAATTCGCCGGGGTTGCCAAGGTTGACCGGGTCGAAAACCTCATCTTTATTCATCAACCGAATCAACCCTTCGACCAAATCATCCACGTAACAGAAGGAGCGCGTCTGCTCGCCGGTCCCGTAGATGGTCAGCGGCTCGCCGCCAAGAGCCTGCACTATAAAGTTCGAGACCACGCGCCCGTCATTCTCCAGCATGCGCGTGCCGTAGGTGTTGAAGATGCGCGCGATGCGTATGTCCACCTTGTTCTGCCGGTGATAATCCATCATCAAGGTTTCGGCGACGCGCTTGCTTTCGTCGTAGCAGGAACGAATCCCTATGGGGTTGACGTGGCCCCAGTAACTTTCGGGCTGCGGGTGTATCTCCGGGTCGCCGTAAACTTCCGAGGTCGAGGCTTGAAGGATACGTGCGCGGACGCGCTTGGCCAGCCCGAGCATGTTGATGGTGCCCATGACAGAGGTCTTGACGGTCTTGACAGGGTTGTACTGGTAATGGATGGGCGAGGCCGGGCAGGCCAGGTTATAAATCTGGTCTACTTCTAGCAGAATGGGTTCTATCACGTCGTGGCGCAGAAGCTCGAACCGACGATTATCCAGGAGGTGCGCGACGTTTTCGCGCCTGCCCGTATAGAAGTTATCGAGGCAGATGATCTCGTGGCCCTCACTCAGAAGGCGCTCGCAAAGATGCGACCCGATGAAACCGGCACCGCCCGTGACGACTATCCTCATTCGGTCTCCAATCTGCTTAGCACGACTTTTATCAAACGCTGGACTCCTAGCTCGCTTCTGTCTCCGCCCGCACGGTTGCGAGGTCCGCGTCAACCATCATTCGCACCAACTCGCGAAACGTCGTGCGGGGCCGCCATCCCAAAGCCTCGCGCGCTTTCGTCGCGTCGCCAACCACCGAGTTGACCTCCGCCGGGCGCAGGTACTTCGCGTCAGTCTCAACGTAGCGCCGCCAGTCTAGGTCCAGATACCCGAAGGCTTCTTCGAGCAGTTCCCTGACCGTGTGCGACTCGCCCGTCGCGACGACGTAATCGTCCGGCGCGGGTTGCTGCAACATCAGCCAGGCCGCCTCCATGTAGTCGCGCGCGTAGCCCCAGTCGCGCCTGGCGTCCAGATTGCCGAGCGTCAGTTTCTGCTGTAGGCCGAGCTTGATGCGCGCCGCGCCGAGCGTGATTTTGCGCGTGACGAAGGTTTCCCCTCGGCGCGGAGACTCGTGATTGAACAGGATGCCGTTGACCGCGTACATCCCATAAGCCTCGCGGTAGTTGACCGTCATCCAGTAGGCGAACAATTTTGACACGGCGTAGGGCGAGCGCGGGTGAAAGGGCGTCCGCTCGTTCTGCGGCGATATTTCCGTGTTGCCGAAAAGCTCCGAAGAGGAGGCTTGATAGAACCTTGCGTCGGGCTTGGCCTCGCGTATGGCTTCGAGCAGGCGCAGGGTTCCGACGGCGTCTATGTCCGCCGTGTGCTCCGGCATCTCGAAGCTGACGCGGACATGGCTTTGGCCAGCCAAATTGTAAACCTCGTCCGGCAGGACTTCGCGCACGATGCGGTTGAGCGAAATCCCGTCGTTCATGTCTCCGTAGAGAAGGTTAATCTGCTTGCCGTGCTTTTCGCGTGCGCGCGTCAGGTGATCTATGCGAGAGCGGCTCATAGAGCTGGAGCGGCGCACGAGTCCGTAGACCTCGTAATCTTTGTCGAGCAGCAGCTCGGCTAGATAGGAGCCGTCCTGACCTGTAATCCCTGTGACGAGAGCGCGTTTTTTCATTGACGATAATGAGCGCCTGTGCGTAGTTCTCGCCTCGGCGCATTCGCTTTAACAATCTGAAGGCAGTCCTGTCATCCGAACGCATAGAGATTATCGCACACCACTTGTAGATATAAGCTGCGAACTTTCCTGTCAAGCGTGTGCCCGCTATCCGCCACGGAATAAAATGATGCTATGATGGGCGCGCCTTTCTTCAACTTTTTCAAGATCGTTTCGTCTTTATCGGACTCAGCTTGATTCGTCACTGCCACTGACCTGTTGACCGGGAGCGACCTATGAAGCCTTTGAAAATTCTGCCCGGCCTGCTGCTATTGGCAATTCTCCTGCCGTCGCCGAGTGCCAGGGAAGCTTGCGCGCAGCAACTCTCGAAGGGCCAGCTTAGCGGAGTCGTCTCGGACGCGAGCGGGGCCGTCATCGCACGAGCCCGCGTCGCGCTCATCAACGCGCAGCAGGCGCTCGTCCAAATGGCGTTGACGGACGCGGAGGGCCGCTTTCGCTTCGATGACGTCGCGGCCGGCACCTACGTCGTGCTCGCGTCCCGCCCGGATTTTAGCCGCAAGCGCTTGGCGGCCGAAGTACACGCGGGCGGCACTACGGACGTCCGCATCATCCTCGAAATCAATCAACTCTCGGAAGAAGTAACGGTCACAGCCGACACAGGGATCGCGGAGGACAGGAGGCGAGCGGCGCAGCAGGTCAACGTCATCACGGAGGACGCCCTACGCCTGCGCACGACGGACGTGCTGGCACAGGCAGCAGATGAAGAGGTGGGCGTCGCGCTCCAGCGCACGAGCCCGAGCATGGGCGAGTTTTTCGTGCGCGGGCTGACGGGCAAGAACGTAGCCGTTTACGTCGATTCGGTCCGCTACACGACCTCCACGCAGCGCGGCGGCGTCAGCACCTTCTTCAATCTCAACGAGCCGACCGGCCTGCGCGCCATCGAAGTCCTGCGCGGGCCAAACAGCGCTCAGTACGGCTCGGACTCTCTGGGCGGCACCGTGCAATTAATCACACGCGTCCCGGCCTACGGGAGCACAAAGCCGGAGACGCACGGCGAGATCAACACTTCGCTGACGAGCGCCAACCTCTCATACAGCGGCAACACGCTGCTCACCTTTGGCACAGAGCGCTTCGGCCTGCTCGCCAACGTCGCCGCCCGGCGCATTAACCGGCTCCGCCCGGCGGGCGGCATCGACTCGCATTCGGCGCTGACGCGCTTTCTGGGCGTGCGCTCCGACATCTTGGACGAGCGCTTGCCGGACACCGCTTTCACACAGTACGGCGGCACTGTCCATCTCAACTATTCGCCTGCGAGCGACCAGCAGCTAGTCTTTCATTACCAGCGCGCGCAGCAGGACGGGGGCAAGCGTTACGACCAGTTGCTCGGCGGGGACGGCAACCTGATCGCGGACCTGCGCAACCTGATGCTGGACTTCCTTTACGCGCGCTATCTCAAGCAGGGCGTCGGTTTCTTTGATAATTTTACGGGCACCTTCTCCTTCAACAGCCAGCGCGAGGAGCGCGTCAATCAGGGCGGGCAGGGCAATCCGTTCGGGGCCATCACGCACCAGTACGAGCGCACAAACGTCTTCGGCTTCAGCTTCCACCTGGACAAACGCTTTTCGCGCCGCAACACTTTTCTCGTCGGCGGCGATACTTATCACGAGCGCGTCAACGCGCCCGCTTTCAACTTCAATCCAGTCACGAACGTCTTCATCCCTTCGCGCCCGCGCGTCCCGGACGAGGCGCGCTATCTCACCGCGGGCCTCTACGCGCAGGACGTTTATGACGTGTTGCCAGGGGTGCTTCGCCTGAGCGCGGCGCTTCGCTACAATGTCGCCTCCTATCGCTCGCGCGCGATGGAGAGCCCACTCGTAGGAGGGCAGCCTCTCTGGCCCGACGATAGTTTGCGAGTCAGTGATTTCTCCGGCCGCGCGGGTGCTGTAGTGACGGCGGCCAGGGGCTTCAACATCACTTTCAACTACAGCCGAGGCTTTCGCGCGCCGAACATCACGGACCTCGGCACGCTCGGCCTGACGGGCGACGGATTCGAGGTTGATTACACGAGCGCCGCAAATCTGGGTGGAACAATTGGCACATCCGCAGGGGCCGGCGCTGTCTCCACAGGCATCCCTGTTTCCAGGCAGCGCTCCGAGGTCAGTAACAATTTCGACCTCGGGCTTCACTTTCGCCGGGGGCGACTTGCTACGGACGTCACGGGCTTCCTGATTGACATCAACGACTCAATCGTCAAGCAGGCGCTCGTCCTGCCGGTTACAGCGGCCGGGAGCACACTGGGCGGCCAGCCCATTACCATCGTCCCCATCGCGTCGCAGCCGGGTAACGGGCTCGTCCTGGTTCCGCTCTCGACCTCGCCTGTGCTCGTCCGCGCGAACTTCTCGGACGCTAGGCTTTACGGCCTGGAATATTCACTGGACGCAAGGCTGAGCGATTCCTGGATTTTCGCCGGTAACTTTACTTACATACGCGCCTACGACAAGGCGACGGGTCTTCCGCCCAACATAGAGGGCGGCACTCCGCCCGCGACCGCATTCCTGCGCCTGCGTTACCAGCCACGCGGGCAGTCATTTTGGGTCGAGGGCTATTCAACCCTCGCTGGCAGGCAGCGACGGCTCTCTTCGCTCGATTTGAGCGACCGCCGCACGGGCGCGCCCCGCTCGCGCAATCAGATCAGGGATTTTTTCCGTCGCGGGGCATGTATGCGCGGCCTTGTCGCCCCCGGCCCGGACGGCGTTTGCGCGACGAATAACGAGACCATCTTGATTCCAACGGGAGAGACCCTGGCACAGGTGCAAAATCGCCTGCTGCCACTGGGCGCGACCATCCATGGAGTGCTCATCGTGAACGATCAGACGGCTGTGCCACTCTTCACGGCCCTGCCCGGCTACGCCCTCTTCAATTTGCGCGGCGGCTATCGCTTCAACGAGAACTCGGAAGTCTCCGTCGATTTCGAGAACATAAGCGACAGGAGCTACCGCAATGTGAGCTGGGGAATTGACGGGCCGGGCCGGAGCGTGACGCTCCGTTACCAGTACCGCTTTTAAGTTTTCGGCGAGCGAAGCGCGGCCTTACGCGCTTCGCCCCGGCCGCCCATCCCTGCTATAAATATGTCGTTTTAGAAATCTGTCAGGAGCTGAAGAAATCACTCGGATGAAACGCTACCTACCCTTAATCATCATTGCCGGAGTTTTGGCCGTCGCCCTCGGAGCCGGACTGGTTCTCTGGCGCTCGTCGAAGCAGGACGCTTCGACCACACAGCCCTTCGCCGAGACCACGCCGACGCCGACGCCCATTGTCGCCCAGACCCCGACGCCGAACGCTTCGCCCACGGCTCCGCCCGTCCAGGCGGGGCTCGGTGCAGAGCACTTTCGCGGCGGGGCGAACGCCAAGGTGACGCTGGAGGAGTACGGCGATTACCAGTGCCCGCCGTGCGGGGGGCTCTTCCAAGAGTTGAAGACGATTGAAAAAGAGTACGGCAATCAAATTCGTTTCGTCTTCCGACACTTTCCACTTCAAGGGCACAGGCACGCCATGACGGCGGCCCGCGCCGCAGAGGCCGCGGGGCTCCAGGGCCATTTCTGGGAGATGCACGACATGATCTACCAGAACCAGTTGAGCTGGTCTCCGGTGGACGACGCGCGCTCCGTGTTCATACAGTACGCCGCGAACCTCAACCTGGACGTCGCCCGCTTTACGCGAGACATGGACAGCCAGGAGGTCGCGGCCCGCGTCAATGCCGACTACGCGCGCGGTAGCGCGCTCGGCATAGAGGGCACACCCGCCGTCTTTGTCAACGGTCGCCAGATGAACCCCAACGCCGTTACCTCTGACGGGATTCGGCTGGCCCTCGATTACGTGCTCGGCAAGAGAAGATAAATGAGCGCTGGCAAACGTAAACCTCCAAAGATGGAGACGGACGAGGCGGCGATGGCTGGTGCTCAGAGAAAGAGCACCTACCTCTATGCTGCCGCCGCGCTGCTCGCACTGGTCGGGCTCGCGGACTCGATCTACTTGACCATCGAGCACCTGTCCGGACGAGCAGTCCGCTGCACTATCACGAGCGGGTGCGAGGAGGTCTTGACGAGCGCCTATGCGAGCATCGGCAGCGTCCCGCTCGCGGGCGTCGGGGCCATCGCTTACTTCACGGCGTTTAGCCTCGCCACCCTGGCGGCTTTCGGCAACCGTAGGGCAGGCGACCTGCTCTTCTACCTGGTCGCGCTGATGCTGATGGTCTCCATCTACCTCTTCATCTTGCAGGCGTTCGTCCTGCACGCTTTCTGCCAGTTCTGCCTGCTCTCCGCAACGGTCACTCTCCTGCTAGCAATAATCGTTTCCGTCGAGCGGTTCTACCTCAGGCGAAAATAATCTTTCAGCGAGTTGAAAAAAAGGCTTGAGCCTGACGTTACGTCAGGCTTTACCATCAGTTTGAA
>DATEMM010000319.1:0-12164 GCA_035275605.1 Pyrinomonadaceae bacterium | reverse complement strand
CTCCTTGTCGAAGTAAATATTCTTCGTCAGGGTGACGTTGGTCTGGTTGCGGCCGAAAAGTCTTGCGAAAGAGCGCGGGGCGCTGCCGTAAGTACCGTTCGGCGGAGTCGCAAAGGCGTTCGGGTCGAAGATGTAAGGCAGCCCCGTGGGATCAACCGTTCCGGCCAGCCCCGAGTTCGGGTCCGAGATGACCGAAGGGTAGAATCCCGTGATGCCCGTCTGCGGCTGCGCGGCGGCCAGGCCCACCCTCGCCACTGGCTGCCCAGAGGCGATGTCCGTGATGCCTGCTATCTGCCAGCCGCCGAGGATCCCCCGCTTAAAGCTGTTCGAGTCCTTCGTGAAGTACGGGAACTCGTAGACGTAGCTGGCCGAGAAGATGTGCGGGCGCGAGGTGCGGGCCTCCGCGTACTCCGACCTGTAGTCGAACTGGTTCTGCGGGAAGTCCACCGCGTCGCGGTCGTTCGTCGCATCCGTCAGCGTCTTGCTGAAGGTGTAGGAGGCCGTCAGGCTCAGGCCGTTATTCAGGCGGTAGCTAAACGACGAGAGCATCCCGTGGTAGCGGGACTTGGCGCTCGTCTCGCGCCAGGTGATTCTGGCGTAGCCGAGGAAGGGTCGGACCGTGTTGGCGTTTGCCAGCCCGACGCGGTTCGTGTCCGTCGGCTGCGGGAAGTTGAGGTCGAGCGGGCGAATCAGGTGATCGCCCTTCGTGCCGACGTAGGAAATCTCTGCGACGGCGTTGCGGAAGACCTCGTGCTGAATGCCGAGCGACCACTGCTGGATAATCGGCGTGGTGAAATCCGCGGCAGTCCCGATGAGAGCGCGGACGGGCAGCGTGCCGAGCCCCGCCCCGCCGGTTGGATTCGCGAACGAGACGCCCGCGCCGCTGAACGTGGCGCGGTTGTTGAACGGCGGATTGGTGAACGAGTTCTGCTCGAAGATGCCGACGAGCGGCTGGTCGTAGTAGAGACCGTAGCCGGCGCGGACAATCGTCCTCCCCTCCTTAAAGGGGTCCCAGGCGAAGCCGATGCGCGGGCTGAAATTGTTCTTGTCCGACGGATAGATGGAATCGCCGAAGCGCGAGCTGACGCCCGCGATGGCGATGCCGTTAAACTCGTTGCCCGTGCCGCGCACGAGCGAGGTGCAGGCCGCGTTGGAACAGGTCGGAGCGTTTGCGCGGCTGTAAAGCGCCGGGTCGAACGACGTGAGCACGCCGTCCTCGTCCGTCACGGGGACGAAATACTGGTAACGCACCCCCAGGTCCAGCGTGAAATTCGGGCGCATCCTCCACGTGTCCTGGACGAAGAACTCGCGCCGTCCGAAGCGCAGCTTGACCGTCACGTCGAACTGGTCTTCGGTGTAGGTATCGGCGCGGCCCAGCAGAAAGTCCGCGAAGGCCAGGCCCGTCTGCGTCAGTGAAATCCCGCCCGAGGTTCCGCGCGAGCGCGAGCCGCCGAATAAAAATGCCCCCTGCGTCAAGTTGTTGGCGTTCTCGTCCTTGCCCTCGAACGAGATTTCGCCGCCGAACTTCCAGGTGTGATTGCCCCTCGTCCAGGTCACGACATCGCGATAGACCTGGTTCTTGTAGACGATATTGAAGCCCTGGAGCGAGTTGATGTTCGAATGCGCGCTCAAGAACTGAATCTGCGGGACGACTCCGGCGTTGTTCTCCGGGTAGAATTCGGGAATCGTCTCAGCGCCGGGGAAGTCCGCATCGCGGCTGTGACCGACGACCTGCGAGCCGATGAGATTCGTCGAGTAGTTGTAGGTAGCCTCGTTGACCAGAGTCGGCGACAGCACGCTCGTCAGCGAGACGACGAAAGTCTGGCCAGGGATGCGCGTGTTGGTCGTGCCGAAATTCGGGATCGCGTTGGTGGTAAAAAGGCCGCTCGGCTCCTGCGTCTTGTTCAGGTCGTGCGTGTAGCGCCCGAAGAGCTTGTGGTTGCTGTTGAAGTTGTGGTCAATGCGGATGGTCTCCTGCCTGGTCTTCAGCGCATTGATCGGGGAGTGTGTGAAGCTGCTCACTCCGTTGTTCGGCAGCGGGAAAGCGTTCAGAAACGAGATTGACCTCGGATCGAAATCGCTCTGTGGGATGATGTTTCCGGCGTAGGCGCGTCCGTCCGCGGGACGGAAGATCATGCCGGCGCGGGCCTGTATGTTGTTGCCGGCCGTGTCCGTGACCATCAGCGGCGTGTTCGTGCAGGTGCCCACACCCGGCGTGGTGCAACTGGCGGGCGTGGCCGCGCTCGTGCGGAAGAGCGGCAGGCCGAGGGCGAAGCCGAAGTTACCGGCGCGCTCTTCAAGTCTAGGCACTGTGGCTGTTGCCTCCGTGATGCCGCGCGTGATGTATCGCTGTTCCTCAGAGAAGAAGAAGAAGGTTTTGTTGCGCCCGCTCCAGTGCGTCTTCCCGCCTTCACCGAAGTACGGAATCATGACGGGGCCGCTGAAGGTGCCGCCGAAGTTGTGGTAGCGCAGGCGCGGCGTCGGAGCGCGCGGCGTCCCGTCGGCCCGGCTCCCCTGCCGGTTGTTGAAATAGGTGTTGGCGTTGAAGCGGTTGTTGCGCGCAAAGTCGAAGAGGGAGCCGTGAAAGTCGTTCGTGCCTCCCTTGGTGACGATGGTCACTGTGCCACCGCCTGAGCGCCCGACGTCAGCCGTGTAGTTCGAGGTCAGGACTTTGAACTCTTTAATCGAGTCGATGGTCGGCGTCGAGAGCAAGGTGATGTTCGAGCCGACGTCCGTGTTCGACACCCCGTCCACGAAGACGTTGACGCTGTTGCGGCGCATGCCGTTGATCGAGACGTCGAAGCGATTGGCCAAACCGAAGCCAGTCTCGTCGTCCAGGCTTGAGCTGACGCCCGGCACCAGTTCCAGCAGCTTCGTGAAGTCGCGATTCTGGAGCGGTATCTCCACGACCTGCGTGCCCGAGATCAGGGTCTGACCCGTGGGGCTGTCCTGAATCAGCGGGGCCTCGTCGGTGACGAGGACGGTCTGCGTGATGTCGCCCGCCTCTAACACCACGTTGACCGGGCGACGGTCTTTCGCGTTCAAGGTCAGGTTCTGCTCGTAGCGTTTGAAGCCGGACTGTTCAACGACAACCGAGTAGGGTCCAGGCTGCAAGGGGGAGACGACGTAGTTGCCGTCATCGTTGCTCTGGACGCGGCGCTCACTGTTGGTCTCTTTGTTGACGACAACGATGGTCGCGTTCTGGACGATGCCGCCGGTCGCGTCCGTGACCTGTCCCGTGATTGTCGCGGCGGTCTCCTCCTGGGCGAAGGCGACCGTGCCAAGACCTGCGCAGAGCAGGAAGGCCACGAACAAGCTCCACAGCCCATTCTTCAGATGGTGTCTCATAACTTGATTCCTCTTTTGCTGGTGACAGAGTGGAAAGCCGGGTTCATCTCTGAATCCATGCACGCGCCCTCAGAAGGAATTGATTGATCCGGGCTGGTGCGCAAATTTGGGGAATGAACCTGAAGCCGATTTTCTCGGGCGGCCACCTCACGAGGGATGGCCGGGCCGGTTACGAATGCGCGCAAGTTATACAACGATAGCTCCGAGCGCGGCAAGTCTTTGCAGGACCTGCGGGGCGCGCGCCCCGTAGGCCCGAAGCGGCGCGAGACTTTACTCGTGCCCTCCTTTAATTCCTCCGCTTGATAAAAAAACGTCTCGCTGTCACTTGAGAGTCGGGACGAGCGGCCGCCCTCCAGAGCGTCGCAAACTCGTTGATGCGGCGACGCTCTGGAGGGCTTATGCCCGACTCTCTTGCTCCTTTGTCAAATCCACCGCACGCCTAAAAGTTAAACTTGATGCCGAGCTGAATTCGGCGCGAGTTGCTGTTGACGCTGTCCCGTATGCGCCCGAAGGTGCTGTTGAGGGACGGCGAGCCGGTGAACCCTGGCGACTGCGTCCCGATGCTGCTGGTGGAGCTGATCGGGAACTCGAACGAAGGCGTGTTGGTTATGTTGTTAATGTCGGCCCGGAATTCCAGGTTGCGCCTTTCGCTGAACTGAAACTTCTTACGCAAGGTCATGTCCAAGTTGAAGAACTTCGGCCCGGTGAAGAAGTTTCGTCCAGTGTTGCCGAGTTCTCCTGGTGCCGGGGTCGAGAAGAGCGCGATCTGCTCAGGCGTGAATATGAAATTGGTGCCCGCGACCTGAACGACGCTCCCCATGTCCGGCGAGCAGCCTTGGCAGTTGGCAGGCGAGAGCACGGCGTTGCTGACCGTGAAAGCGCCGCTGTAGACCGTAAACGGCCGCCCGCTTTGCAGGATCATCGCGCTGGCGATTTCCCACCCGCCTAGAATCTGGTTGACGACTCCGGGGGCATCTTTCAGGAAGCGGCGGTTGCGGCCTATCGGCAGGTCGTAAACCATGTAGCCTTGCAAGGCGTGTCGGCGGTCAAAGTCTGCGCGTCCGTAGTTGAGCCGCCGGTCACGTATGTCGAACGGAGTGTTCTGCCCAGAGGGCGAGGCGTTGGACGTCGAGGTCGTCCGCGCAACGACCGTGAAGGCCGGGTCGAAGGAGCGCGTGTCGAGCGCCTTGGAAAGCGTGTAGGCAAACTGCATGAGCAGGCCACGCCCGACGCGGCGGCTGATCTGTAACTCCAGCCCGTGATAAGTCGAAAAATCGTTACTGTCAATCACGTTGAGCCCGCCCGTGAACTGCGAGTAGGGCTGGAAGAAGGACGGAGCGAAGCCGTTGGTCACGATCTGGCGATTGCCGCTGACGACGCGTTGCGACATCAATTGCGCCGCCGACGCGACGGAGCCCTGATTCAGCTCCGACGAGAAGGTCGAGCGGAACGAGGCCGAGCCGGTGTTGTTGGCAGTGCTGCCCGTGAACAGCAGGTTGGCCAGGCAGCTCGTCGTCGCAGCGCCGCTGCGGATAGTGTTGAAGGCTGCGAGGAACGTCTCGCCGGGGCAGCGTGCGTCCGCAGCGAAGATGTTCACCTGGTTGACGTCGTAAGCGCCGAAGAGCCCGACGCCCTTGCGCCCTATGTAATTCGCCTCGAAGACGAACCCGTGTCCGACCTCGCGCTGGATGCTCAGGGACCATTGATTGGTCTTAGGAAAGCGCGTCGAAGGATCAAAGACTGTCAGACTGTTGGTCGAGAACGCCGTGGGCTGGCGCAGCGCGGCGGGCGTCGTCGGCGGCGTCAGGGCGGGCAGGCCAAAGCGTATGCGCCGCAGTTCGCCCGCCGGGACCGTGCCGCAGTTCGACTCGTTGCAGGCGAGCGTAGTGCCAGGGGTGTTCGGAAAGACAGCCGACGAAGCCAGGAACGTGTTCATCCGGTCATAAGCCAGGCGGTAGTTGGCGCGGATAGAAGTCTTCCCGCTGTTGAACGGGTCCCAGGCGAAGCCTATGGAGGGCCCGAAATTGTTCCAGTCGTCATCGAACAGCTTGCCCTCGACGAACCTGAGCTGGTCGGTCGGAGCTTCGCCCAGGCGGATCGGGCGGTCGGGTCTGAGCACGACGTCGTCCTCGCCAGAGCGCGGCGACATCTTCGGCTCCCAGCGCAAGCCAAGGTCAATCGTCAGGTTGGGGCGAATCTTCCAGGTGTCCTGAAAATAGAAATCGTACTCGTTGTACTTCGAGAGATAAAGGAAATGGGTTCCCGCGGGAGCGTAAGCCGTATCGCTCTCCGCGACGAAAGCCTGCTGGACGTTGCCGTAGCGACCGAGCAGGTCGTTAATGGCCGATTGCAGGTTGTTGCGGTCCGTGTTGTTGATGGAGCCGGCACCGGCGGCCGGTAGATTGAAGCTCGCGCCGGGGGCGTTGACCGTGCGGGAGAAATTGACCTGCGGGTTGATGTTCAACCCGGCGACGGCGCTGCGGATGTCGTCGTGCTTCTGGAAGCGGAAGTTGAGCCCGCCGCGGAAGGTGTGCGAGCCGCGGACGAAGCTGATGTTATCGACGAACTGCCAGGTCGTAATCTCGCGCTCGTTGTCAATCGTGGGCACGACGCTGAAGGGGTCGCGCGGCAGGTTGAGGATGTAGGGCACAGGCGTCGGGTCCGGGTTCGTAAACAGGAACGCGAACTTATTGAGCCCCACGACGAACTCGTTAGTGATGGTCGCGGTCGGCGTCCAGCGATAGTTGAAGGCTATGTTCTTCGGGTTGCGGAACGTGTCCGTGCGGTTGAACGGGCTGTCAGGGAACGACCGCAGCCCGGCGTTGCCGTTGTCGCCGAAAGTATTCTGCTCGCCCTGCGCGTAGCGGACGTAGATCGTGTTGCGCTCGTTGAAAGCGTGATCGACTTTGACGACGAAATCGTACTGCTTCTCGATCTGCGGCGCGCCGAAGCTGAAGCCTGCCGTGTTGAGACCGTCGCCGGTCGTGAAATTATTCGGCAGCGGCGCGGCGTTGACGAGCGTCTGCGTGGTCGGGTCCAGGCCGCAGTTGGTCGGCTGCGTCACGCACAATGGATCGTTGGTGACGATGTTATACGTCCCCAGCACTACGCCAGGGAGCACGTTGCCCGCCGCGTCCACAGATGGATTCGAGGTCCCGGCCGGGGCGTTGGCCGCGCCGATGCGATAGCGGAAGAGACCCTGGCGCGCCTGCGCCGTGTAGACGGTGCGCGTCACGAGGAAAGATTGCTGCGCGCGAAGCAGTTGCAGGTTCGTGAAGAAATAAGTTTTCTTCTCGCGCCCGTTGTAACCGGGCAGGAGGACCGGGCCGCCAATGCTCCCGCCGAAAATGTGCTGGACGAACTGCCCCTTCGGCCGCGAGTTGATGTTGTTCTCGTACTCGTTGGCGTTCAGGGCAGGCGTGCGGTAGAGCTCGAAGAGCGTGCCGTGGAACTCATCCGTCCCGGAGCGCGTAACGAGCGACACCTGGGCACCGGAAGAGCGGCCGAGCTCCGCCGTGAAGTTACTGGTCACGACCTGAAACTGCTCAATCGAATCCGGGTTGGGTCGAAGCGGCGTAAAGTTCGAGCCGCCCGCGCTCGACTCGTTGATGTCGATGCCGTCGAGCGTGAAATTAAAGGCACGGTCGCGCGAGCCGTGGACGTGTACGTTCCCGCCCGTGTTGCCGCCTGTTCCGGCGCGCCCGTTCCCGATGACGCCCGGCTGGAGCGAGATAAAGAGGAGCGGGTTACGACCTCTTTCACCGACAATCGGGAGAGCTTCGAGCGAGCGCTGCTCGACCGTGTTGCCGAGGTTGCCGGAGTTACTGGTCTGCACCAGCTCAGCCGTCGCCTGCACCGTGACCACGTTGGCGATGTCGCCGACTTCGAGCGTCACGTCCACGGTCGCCGGTTGGTTGACGTTCACCTGGTTGGCCGTCGAAACGTACTTCTTGAAGCCCGGCATCTCGACCGTCACGGTGTAGACGCCGACCTGCACGGACTCGAAGACGTAAGTGCCGGACGAAGTGGTCTGTGTGGTGAACGAGACTTTGGTGCCTTCATTCGTGAGGATCACGTTCGCGCCCGAGATGAGAGCGCCCTGCGGGTCCGTGACGACGCCGGTCACACGTGAGGCCGTGCCCTGGCCCAGAGCGATGGCCGAAGTGAGCAGCAGCATGAGTATGAGGGAGGAAAACTTTGAGGGTAGATTTCTTTGCATCTTCTCGCTCCTGTTTTTCGGTGGCAGTCCCAGGCATTCGCGACCCGTCGCCCTCTTCTCTTGAGAGGGCGCACGGTCAGTCGGGGTCGCCTCTTAGTCTTTAAAAGGAAATGGCAATGCCCTATCGTCTTCCTGGCTTGAAAGACCACAGCACAAAGATCGAAGCCTTGCTCCGGCAAATAAGTTTGAGTGGTAACGGACTAAAGGAACTGGACGAAAGCTTTTCCTGCTGGTTCACTTCCTATTTTATGTGCGTAGGTGCCAATAATTGAAACTAAAAGATTTTATCACAGAAATAAGCCTCGCTGATACCAAAATCAGCGAGACCCACGTGAGCGTCGAGAGCCGTTTCCGTTGAGCGGCGACGAGCGGCCACCCACCGGACAGGACAAACCTACGCTCAGGCGTGAGCGCCTCAATAATTTTTCAGAAGCGAGTTTGGAATTCAGCCCGGCCCGCTTTGGGACCGCGCGTCAATTCGTCAGGCAAGTCACGTTCCCGCAAGAGACACGACGCCGCCCCCCGCGCAAACGCCGAATCTTCCATCAACCATTGAGCTGACGATTCATAAAAATGGAGACGCCTCGAATTTTTTGGACAAACCGTCGTAGACCTTCGCCGAGGTCCGCCCGGCGAATTCTCTACAGGTCTTCGACGCCGAGGGCACGGAGCAGGGCGCGCGCTTTCGTCAGAGACTCTTCGTACTCCTCGGACGGGCAACTGTCGGCGACTACGCCGCCCCCGACGTTGAACGTGGCGACGCCGTCGCGCAAGACCATCGTGCGAATAGCGACGCTCAGGTCGAGCCGCCCGTCGAAAGAGAAGTAGCCGACGGCTCCCATCGAGAGGCCGCGCGGGGACGGCTCGATTTCGTCGATGATCTCCATCGCTCGAATCTTGGGCGCGCCCGTAATCGAGCCGCAGGGGAAAGTCGCGCGCAAGAGTTCTCCCACCGACACCCCCTCCCGCAACGTCCCGCGCACTTTCGAGACTAGGTGAAAGAGCGTCGGGTGCTCTTCGAGAGCGCAAAGCTCCACGACCTCGACTGTGCCATAACGACAGACGCGCCCCAGATCGTTTCTCAACAGGTCAACGATCATGACGTTCTCCGCGCGGTCCTTCTCGCTTTCCAGAAGTTCCGCGCGAAGCCTGGCGTCTTCATCTGGGTCGGACCCACGCCGCCTCGTCCCCTTTATCGGCCACGCCTCAACGCGGCGCTCTTTGCCGTTTGATTCAACGCGGAGGAACCTTTCGGGCGAGGCGCTGATGATTACGTCGTCGCGGCGGCGTATGAAGGCTGCGAAGGAGGCCGGGTGGTCACGCCTCAGGCGCAGGAAGATTGTCTCTGGTTTCGTGCCGCGCGCCATGCGGCAACTTATACGCTGCGTCAGATTCGCCTGATAAATATCTCCCGCCGCGATATGCTCTTTAATCCGGCGAATTCTCACCAGGTATTCGTCGCGCGAGAGATTGGAACTGACCTCTTCAACCGAGGCGAAAGCACTCTCATCATCATTCGCCGCCTGGTGAAGGGACTCGCTGAGAGTTTTAAGCGTCTCTTGAAGCCGCCGCTCGCCGCCCATGCTGACTATTTCCGTGCTTCCCTTCCGGTAGTCGTGAATGACGAGCGTGTCGTAGAAGGCCAGGACGGCGTCAGGCTCGTCCGCTTCCAGTGGATTTGAATTACGCAACCGCTCGAACCTGCGGCCCAGTTCGTAGGAGAAAGTTCCGATGCACGCCCCGACAATTGCAGATGAGGAGAGCGCCGCGCTCTCCACTTTGTATTGGGCTAGGCGTGCGTCCAGTAGGTCGAGCGCATCTACAGGAACCACGCGTTCGACCTTGCCAACGCCTTCCGTGATGAATAGTTGATTACCGCGGGCCTCTATGATCTCGAAAGGGTCAAAGCCCGCAATGAGTAATCGTGAGGCAGAGTTGCGCGCGCCGCAGCTATCCAGAAGGCTCAGACGCCTTGCGGGGGCCAGGCGTAGCAGAGCGCGCAGGAGTTCGTCTGCCGAAACTGATATTGCCCGTGACGCGTGCGTGGCGTTGTTGCCCTTCTCCTGAACACTTTCTCGCATCCCATTTCAAGCCGTTTCACTTGTAGAGCAAGGCGCGAGCGCGGGCGCGGCGAAACTCCGAGAGGTCGTCGGCCCAGAGACGAGTAATCTCCTCGGGCGAGTCCGCGCGCTTGACTGCCTCCAGCGTTTTCGCGTTAACCAGCAGGCGCGCGTAGTCGTCAACTTTCCACTCCGAAGGATAGAGACGTCTTAGCGCGACGGCTATTTCCAGGCCGGCCCGGACGGGGCGAAACCGCGCGCGGTCCGTGACGACGAGATTGACGCCGCCGCATTCTTCGTTCTTGAAGACGGAAGACTTCGGTGTGAATCGGATTGGCACGAAACGCACGCCCGCGATTTGTCGCTCGTTCAGGTAGCCCGCCAGACGACGGCCGTCTATCCACGGCGCGCCAACCACCTCGAAGGGAGTGTCCGTACCGCGCCCGACCGAGACGTTCGTCGTCTCCATCAGGCCCACACCAGGATAGAGCGTAGCCTCCGTTAAACTTCGCATATTGGGCGAGGGGTTCACCCACGTCAGCATCGTCTGGTCGAACCACATCCCGCGCCGCCAGTTCTCCATCTTGATGACGCGCAGGTCGCAGTTAATCTTTCGCTCCTCGTTAAAGAGGCGCGCCAGTTCGCCGACCGTCATCCCGTGGCGCACAGGGATTCTGTGATAAGCGATGAAGGAGAGTTTTTCGCCGTCCGCCACAGGGCCTTCCACATCGCCGCCATTAATCGGGTTCGGGCGATCCAGCACGAAGACGGGCAGGCGCGCGCGCGCGGCCTCTTCCATCACGTAGCCCAGCGTGGAGATGTAGGTGTAAAAGCGCGCGCCGACGTCCTGTATGTCGAAGACGATAGCGTCCAGGTCTTTCAATTGCTCAGGCTTGGGCCGCCGCGTCTCGCCGTACAGTGAATAGATGGGTAGGCCCGTCTTCTCATCCTTCGAGTCGGAGACCTTCTCGTCCATCAAGCCGCGTATCCCGTGCTCCGGCGAAAAGAGCGCGACGAGCTTAACGCCTGCGCCGCCGCTCAGAACGTCAATCGTCTGGCGACCCGCGCGGTTGCGCCCAGTGTGATTCGTCACCAGCCCGATGCGCATTCCCGCGAGCTGCTTGAAATCATCTCGCTCCAACACGTCAATCCCCGTCAGCACTTCCGCGTCCGCAGGAGGGTCAATCCTCGCCGTCGTATTCGAGCGACTTGAAAGACGCGCCAGGCCGCCGAGCGATTCGGCAGCGAACTGCGCAGACTCTGCGCGCGCCTGCTCGACTGTGCCATCCGTAATCGAGGCGGCCACGATTGAATTGACGCGTCCACGCAAAGGGCCTACGTCGCCTTTGCCATCCGGGTGAACCCGGTTACTCAGAAAGATCGTGAAAGTCTCGCTCGCCGGGTCGAGCCATAGTGATGTCCCTGTAAAGCCCGTGTGGCCGAACGAGCCGAGCGGGAAGAGGTCGCCGCGGTTGCTGGAGAAGCTCGTAGCGATGTCCCAGCCGAGCCCGCGCGCCCACCCTTCTTCCGTCACCACGCGCGGCCGCGTCATCGTCGCCACGCTCATGGGACTCAAGATTCGCACGCCGCCGTACTGCCCGCCGTTGAGAATCATCTGGCAGTAGATGGCCAGATCGTCCGCGGTCGAGAACAGGCCCGCGTGGCCCGCCACACCGCCCATGCGATACGCGGTCGGGTCGTGCACAGCGCCGCGCAGCCAGTCCGCCCCCTCGGCCGTCTTGTCTCCGACTCCGCCGAGATAGCTGCCGGCGGCGTGCCGCGTCTCCGTCGGCGCGATGCGCTGAACGGTCTGCGAGTCGTTGCGCACCGGACGGCCCGGCAAAGAGTCTCTGACGCCGGCGGCCCGGAAATCCGTGTCCCTCATGTTCAGCGGCTGAAAGATGTTTTGTCGCGCGAACTCGTCAAGCGTCATTCCGCTGACGCGATGAACGATTTCGCCGAGCGCTATGTAGCCGATGTCGCTGTAGACGAAGCGAGTGTCGGGCGGGTTGCGCAAAGATGCGGTCGCGAGCCGCTTCATGGCTTCGTCGTATCCGCTCCATTTTTCGCTCAAGTCGAAATCCGGCGCGTAGCCCGCGCGGTGCAGCAAAAGCTGCTCGATGGTGATGCGGTCTCGGGACTCGCCCTTTAGCTCCGGCAGGTAGAGCGAGGCTGGATCGCCGAGGCGCAGTTGCCCGCGCTCGACCAAAATCATGATGCTCGTGGCCGTGGCGACGACCTTGGTCAAGCTCGCCAGGTCGAAGATCGTGTCCGTCGTCATGGCCTCGCGCGCGGGCAGGACGGCGCGCGCCCCATAGGCTTTGCGCCAGACGACGCGCCCACGCCGCGCGACGAGGACGACGGCTCCCGGCAATTCATGTTTGGCGATTGAATCCGCGACCGCCCGGTCGATGTGTGCCAATTGCCTGGCGGACATCCCGACGGCGGCGGGCGCTGCGACCGGCAGGTTGACGGCGAAGGTCTGAGCTGTCAGCGAGAGCAGAAGCGCGAGGGCTAAGAGACGGACGGCCACTTTT
>DATEMM010000318.1:0-2401 GCA_035275605.1 Pyrinomonadaceae bacterium | reverse complement strand
CCCTTTGCGCACTCGCTTCAATCCGGCGGCGCACCTCGGCCAGACGCTCACGCAATTCGTCGGAACCTGGCGCTGTTTCGGACATTACTAATCAGGAGACCAAAAGAGAAAGCTAACTATAACAATCACCCCGGCACGGTCGCAAATTGTCACCGCAAACACGCGCCCGGCGCGGCGGGGCGCGGCGGGGCTCACCGGCCCATTTATTTGCGGGCGGCGAGGCCGAATGGCCTGCTTGACACGTTTCCGCCGCGTCCGTAATATTCAACTCGAACCAGTTAATGAGCGGATGTGGCGGAACTGGCAGACGCGCAGGTCTCAGAAGCCTGTGATGGTGACATCGTGGAGGTTCAAGTCCTCTCATCCGCATGAAATCATCTATACCTTTCGTCCCAGGAGGCAGGCCACTCATGCGGCCCGCCTTTAATTTTTGGCCCAGCGAATAATCTTTCTCCCTGGCCCGTAGATTTTGACGGAACTTTTTCTTCACGGCAGACGAATTAGTAATTGTCACAAAGTGGCAGTGTGCGGTGTATTCAAGTTAAAGGGGGCGAGAGATGAGCAGGAATGCGGCGGCCTTAAAACCTTCTATCCAGAGAAAACCCGAGAGGCGTCTGCGCTCGCTCGCGCCGCCCGAAGGCCACGCGCAGGAAAGCTCCCCGCTCGGGGACAGACTCCAGGGACTGAAGGACACGGCCCTGGCCCTCCTGAAAGAAGCACAATCGCTGGAGCACGAAATCTTAATCTCGGAGCTGGTGACGCCCAAACAGGTTCGCCGCCTGGACATCGAGAACGGAATCAAGCTCGCCGATGCCGTGCGCCAGTTCGAGACGAACATTATCCGCCAGGCGCTCCTCATCACAGGGGGCAACCAGGCCAGGGCCGCGCGCCTGCTCGGGGTCAAGGCCAACACCCTCAATTACAAGGTCAAGCTCTACAATCTCTAAAGCCTCTCAAGCGCTTTAGTTCACCGCCTCGGAGAAGCTTTCCGCGGCCTGCGCCGTCCGCGCGTCCGCGACCAGCAGCGGTCTCTCGTCAAAGAGCGTCGAGTTGATGAGCGTCTGCACCCAGTACTCTCCCGGCACAGGGAAAGTGACGTTGACGAAGAAGCTGATGTTGTCGGCGAAGCCGCCCGGCGCGATCTCGAAAGGCGTGGGCTGCGAGACGACGACGGGTTGCTGCCTGTCCGGCGTCAGGATTCTGACCTCAGACAGGTGAGCCCCCTCGCCCCGCCAGTGGTTGACGACGGCAAACTTTATCAGAGAGACGGGCAGTTGCTGCACCACTATGTTCTGAAAGATGCCCATCAGGGAGAGCTTATTGCCGACCTCCAGCCGGACGTCATCACACAGGAGCGTGTAGACCAGCTCCAGCTTCTTTTTCTGTTGTTCGGTTGAATTCATCATGCCTCCGCTATTACGAATTGAGCAGTTCCCTGAGCGCCGCCTCGTCAATCACGCTCAAGCCGAGCGAGCGCGCCTTGTCTAGCTTCGAGCCCGCGTCTTCACCCGCGATGACGTAGTCCGTCTTCTTGCTCACGGTTGACGTGACGCGCCCGCCGCGCGCTTCGATCATGGCGCGCGCCTCGTCGCGCGTCAGGCTTTCCAGCTTTCCGGTCAGGACAAATTGCTTGCCCGCGAAAGTTTCATCCTGGGCGACCCTAGCGCCGCTCTCCAGCTCGGTTCGCACTTTGGCCTCGCGCAGCCGCTGGCACAGGTACAGATTCCCCGCGTCGTCGAACCAGTCGCGCACGCTCTGTGCGACCGTCATGCCGATCTCGTGTATGTCGTCTATCTCCTCAAGGCTGGCTTTGCTCAGGCGTTCGAGCGAGCGGAAGTGGCGTGCCAGGATTCCGGCTGTGCGCTCCCCCACGTGACGAATCCCCAGCCCGTAAATCAACTGCGGGAGGTCACGCCCCTTGCTCGCCTCGATCTGCGTCATCAGGTTGGAGGCGGATTTTTCCGCCATCCGCTCCAGCGCCGCGACATCTTCGAGCTTGAGATGGTAAAGGTCCCCCACGTCGGCAACCATCTTTTTCTCCACGAGCTGTTCGACGAGTTGTTCGCCGAGGCCCTCGATCCGCATAGCGCGGCGTGAAGAGTAATGCAGGAGCCGCGCCTTGAGCTGCGCCGGGCAGTCCGCGGCCACACAGCGCGAGACGACTTCGCCTTCGGGCCTGGAGATTACGCCGTTGCACACCGGGCACTTCTTCGGCATACGGAAGCGTTTCTCACCCCCGGTTCGGCGCGATTCGACGACTTTCAGAACCTTCGGGATGATTTCGCCGCTCTTTTCGATCATCACCCAGTCGCCGATTCTCACGTCCAGACGCCTGATCTCGTCCTCGTTGTGTAAGGTCGCGCGCGCGACCGTTGTGCCAGCCAACTGCACCGGCTCAAGG
>DATEMM010000317.1:0-3101 GCA_035275605.1 Pyrinomonadaceae bacterium | reverse complement strand
GGTCGATCAACCGATTCAGGCGGGAACTTACCGCCTGACCTTCGACACGGAGAGTTATTTCTCCGGGCTCGATGTCGAGTGCTTTTACCCGCTGGTGGCGGTGGTCTTTAGAATTGACGACACGGCGCAGCACTATCACGTTCCGCTTTTACTCAACCCCTACGGCTATTCAACCTATCGCGGGAGCTAGCTAAATGATAACGGGCAACTTCCTGGGCGAAACGATTACCCTGGCGGACGGAATTCTGGACATCTTGTGGAGCCCGACCGTGCGGGAGTGGGCGAGCCTGATTGTGCGCTGGACGCACGTCTTCGCGGCCATTATGTGGGTCGGCTCCACCTACTACTTCACCTGGCTCGACGGCCGTTTGAGCGAGGAGGAGAAGGCTGCAGGCGGAAACAAGGCCCAGGTCTGGATGGTTCACAGCGGGGGCTTCTACGTCGTAGAGAAGCAGAAGAAGCCCGGGACGCAAAAGCTGCACTGGTTCCGCTGGGAGGCGGCCGTCACGTGGCTAAGCGGCATCACCTTGCTCGCGCTAGTCTACTATCTGCCGAGCGGGCTCACAGACCCGGACGTGCTGGACATCTCGCACGGCACTGCGGTCCTGGTCGGCCTGGGCGTGATAGTGGTCGGCTGGGTTGTTTACGATCTTCTCTCGCAGTCGCCCATAGGCAAAAATGAATTGGCCTTCGCCGCGGTCTCTTACGTCCTGGTGGTCGCTCTCACCTACGGGCTGACGCGTGTGCTTAGCGCGCGCGCCGCCTACATACACGTCGGCGCGCTGTTCGGGACAATCATGGCGGCCAACGTCTGGATGCGAATCCTGCCCGCGCAGCGCCAGACGATTGCCGCGACCAGTGAAGGCAAGCAGCCCGATGCCCGGCTCGCGGCCCGAGCCAAGCTGCGCTCCAAGCACAACACCTTCATCGTCGTGCCCACGGTCTTCATCATGATCAGCAACCACTACGCGGTGGCAAGCTACGGCAGCCGCTACGGCTGGATCATCCTGGCGGTCCTGATCCTGCTCGGCTGGGGCGCGGCAAAGATTATCCGAAGGGCTTAAAGTAGCGGGTACGTTTAATCTGGAAGTTTGAGCCGCGGCTCGTCCCACTGCTTGACCCAGCGCCAATAGGTTTGAAGAATCTGTGGGTCTTCGGTCGTGATGGTCATGTTCTTGGCCTTCTTCTCAATTTTTTTGGCGTAAAGAAGCGAGCAGGCGAGTCCCGCCGAGGTCACGAGCGGAACGTAGATCGCCGCCGTGATAAGCGATACGCGGCCATTGAAAGTCAGGTAGAACATCAAGGCGATGTAGGCGGCGAAGTAGACGAAGATGAAGATGGCTATCATCATATTGAGATTGATGGCCTTCTTCATCACCGCCAAATCTTCATTGGAAGCAATCTTCCCTCCGAGGCTCTTGTAGGTCGCCGCCAGCTTCATCGAGCCCGCCACGATGATCACGCAGTAGAGGACGGCCGGGATAACCAGGAGCGGCCAGGGCCTGAGCAACTCATCCATACCATCTCACCTCAACGGTTTTGACGCCCCTTCAGAATCTTGACGAACGAGCCGGAGCGCAGTTCCGCTAGGCTGAGGCTGGTAAGTTTCGTTGCCTCCTCTTCGGTGACAGCACCGCAGTTGATGGCTCGCAGGAAGTAGTTGAGCAGCCCCTGGCCGGTGGCCGCGTCGTCGAAGACATCGCCAACCAGCGTCGCCTTGGCGGCCTTCTCGACAAAGTTACTCAAGCGCTCTGACGCGGCCTCCAGGCTGTCTAGGAAGAAGGCATAGACGGCAGCGTAGCGTGTGGGAAGCTGCGCCGGGTGCAAGTCCCAGCCCTGGTAATAGGCGTTGATGAGCGAGTGCTGTATGTGGTCGTAGTGCAGCCGCCACGCGCGGTGAACCGTCGCGCGGTTCTCTTCCACCTGCTCGGGCGTGAGCGCTGGGCCGCCCTCCGCCGCGCGGTGCGGGGCGACGGGCATGATGTTGGTCGCGCCGTCTGAGAGCCAGACGCCAGTGCCGCCGAAGGCGACCTGCATCATGTGGCGCGCGAAGTCGCAGGCAGGGTGCGTCATGTGCTGGTGCGCGGCAGTGATGTTGCAGCTCGCCGTGTAATCGTATGTGCCAAAGTGCGCCGCCGTGCAGCGCCCGCGCGCGGCCTCCAGCATGGGCGGCAAATTCGACTGCCCGTGCTCGTTGATGATGGCCTGCGTCGTCTCGATCATCATCTCCATTTTGAGCGAGCCGGGAGCAAGGCCAAGCTCGCGCTCCAAGAGGTCGAAGATATCGGCGAGCGCCGCGACCTGTTCGGGCATGACCACCTTGGGGAGCGTGACGACGAAATTGTCCGGGAGCTTTCCTCCGCTTTTTTCCGCCAGCGTGGTGAGAAAGATGTCCAGGGTGCGCAGGCTCCGCTCGCGCAGCTCTTCCGTCAAAGGCTTGATGCGGATTCCTATGAAGGGCGAGAGCGTCTTGCTCTGAATTCCGGCGGCGACTTCCGCTGCGGCAGAGGCCGCGTGCCCGTCCTCCTCCTCGTCCGGGCGATTGCCGTAGCCGTCCTCGAAATCAATCCGAAAATCCTCCACGGGTTCGTGGCGCAGCTTGTCCGCGACGCGGCGGTAGATGGTGTGTGCCAGCCAGAGGGGCTTATTCTCGCGCCGGACCTCTTCGGGGGTGACGCGTATGCGCGCGGCCAGGGCGGAGGATTCGTCCAAAACGTCGGGCAGCGTTTCCGCGCCGGGCAGTCCAATCGCTTTCGCGAAGGTCAAAGGGTCCGGCGCGAACTGTTCCAGAGAGCGGCGCGCGAGCGAGCCCAGCCGCGGGGCGGAGTCGGATTTGAAAAGGTGCGCGCCGCCATAAACCGTGTGCACGGGCTGGCGACGGCCCGTCTCGCCCGGATAGCGCCTGGCGAAGCCCGCGTTGGCCTCCTGAAGCTTGGACGAAATCTCGCGCGTTGATTCTGGCGACAGTGAAGTTTTCATGGCTCTCCTCTAATTTAGCCACAGAGACACGGAGAAGGAATAGAAATAAAAGACGGGCAAGCTTTTCATCAATTCATTTCCTAAGTTTTCTCTGTGTCTCTGCGTCTCTGTGGCTAATTATT
>DATEMM010000316.1:0-15759 GCA_035275605.1 Pyrinomonadaceae bacterium | reverse complement strand
CGGCCGCTGCGGCTGCGTCGGCTGCGCGACGGGCGGCGCGTAGGGCTGCTGGAACGGGGGCTGCTGCTGCTGTGGCGGCGGCTGTTGACCCGGACGCGGCGGATAGGGCGGCTGCGGCGGGTAAGGCGGCTGCTGCTGTTGCTGATGAGGCGGCTGCCCGTATGGCTGCGGGGGTTGTCCGTAGGGCGGCGGCTGTGGGCCGTAAGGCTGTTGGGGTTGTCCCGGCGGCCTCCCGTAGGGTTGTTGTTGCTGCGGCGGCTGGCCGTAGGGCGGTTGCTGCTGTGGCGGCACGCCGGGTCTGGGAGCTTGCGGCGGGGGGGGCGGCTGCATGTGCGGCGCTGGCTGCTGGTAAGGGGGCTGAAGGGGCTGCCCTGCGGGCGGCATCTGTGCAGGCTGGCGCGGGGCCGTCACCTCGTCGGGCGGAGCGCCGACCATGTCGCGCCGCGTCTCCATGTCTGCCAGGTTGGGAGCGGGCCGGGCGGCTTGCGGCTGCTCTATGCGCGCGACGATCATGACGGGGCCGCCCGCGCCGAACTGCACGCGCGCGCCGGCCGTGACCTCTGTCGGCTCCATGATGCGCTTGCCGTTGAGGAAAGTGCCGAAGCTGGAATTGGTGTCAACGAGCAGGCAGCGGTTGTTCTTGGCACGGAACTCGGCGTGCTTGCGCGAGACCATGGGCCATTCCGATTGATTAAAGACGATGTGACACTCGGCCGGGTCGCGGCCGATCTTGACGGCCGCGTGCTCGTAAGTGCGCTCGGGGGGGAGGGTCTGCCCGTTGCGCTCCTCTATCAGAACGATTTTCATTGTCGATTACCTGAACCTGGATTTGGGCACTCTGGTTATAAGGGCTCTTACTTACTTTCCATCCTGAACGAATTAAGAATGAGGGGCAGCTCGCCTTTGACGCCGACATCGTTCACGCTCGTCAGCTCGGGCGCGAGCGAGGTTGTGAGCATGAGGAGCTGGAGGCCGTTGGTCTGGCCCTCCTTGCCCGGCGGCAGGAAGACCACCCGGCCCCAGAACGTCACGTCGCCCTTCTCCGTCCCTTTGGCCACGCCCTGAAAACGAAACTCGTACCCCTTGATCCCGTTGACGGTCGTCTCGCCTTCGGAGACCACCTCGAACTCCGGCAGGGTCTTGGAGAACTTCTCCTTGGAGAGCGCGACGGCCTGCTCGAAAATCCCCTCGCTGTCGGCCTCGAACGTTCCCTTGCTCTTGTACCAACTGACGGCGAAGTTCTCCTGCGTGAAGTCCGGCGGCAACCTTCTTTCGACCTGGACGAAGTTGCTGGCCCCGGCCACCCCTGCCTGCGCGTCCTTCTCCCAGGTGTTCGGGTAGTAGAAGGAGAAGCCGGAATAGTTTTCGGCGAGCTTGCCGTCAAGGCCCGCGCTCGTGTTGACGAACTGCGTGGAGTTCGGCGGGGGCGTGTACGGCGGCACGCCTGTGTTGGCGTTCGCCGTCGTGTTCGAGTTGTCGTTCGTGTTCGCAGTCGTGTTGGCGTTGGCGTTAGCGTTAGCGACATTCGCATTACTGTTCGCCACGGCCTCGCCCTTCTTGTAGATCAGGAAGTACCAGGCGGCTGCCCCGCCAAGCAGCACGACCACGATCAGCCCGATGATTAAAGGCATCCGGCTGGATTTTCTGCGCGAGACGGGCGCGCCGCCCGTGTGTGCGGCAGCGGGCTGCCCAGTCTGCTGGTAATGAGCGGGCGCGTACTGCTGCTGCTGTTGCTGCGGCGGCCGCCCCTGCTCCACATGAGGGGGCGGCGTGTGCGCAACGGGCGGCGGCTGGTGCTGTTGAGGCGGAGGCGGATAATACGGCTGCGACTGCGGCGGCGATTGCGGCGGCGGCACTGCCGGTATCGGCTGATTAAAGGCTATGGTCGGCGGCATCTCGCGCTCAGCGGGTTGAGAGGGCTGAGGCGGCGGCGGAGCCTGCGCTTGCTGAGGCGGATAGGGAGGAGGAGGCGTGGGCGGCGCGGCGGCCGGGCCGGTGTCCTTCGGGCGAATCTCCGAGGTCGGCGCAGCCGCGATGGTCTTATTCAAGTCGGGCATGCGCGTCACGGTCGCCTCCGGGTCGAACGGGTCCGTGCGAATGGTTTGATTCAGGTCGTAGGCCGTCGGAGCCTGGCTGGCCGCCGACGGCGTCTCGTCCGGCGACAGCCGCCCGCCGTCATGCGTACAGAACTTCTGCGTATCCGTCTCGTAAGTGCGACCACATTTTGGACAACGTAGCATAGCAATGATAGGGATGAAGGATGAGGGATGAGGGATGAAAGGGTGGAGCAAAGGCGTCAAGTGAATCATTGATTCAATCGCGCTTTTACTTCATCCCTCATCCCTCATCCTTCATCCCTCCGCCCTCATCCCTCCTTCTTATCTCATCCTCGCCTTCGCCTGAAGGTTGGAGTTGTTGGGATCAAGTTGCAGGGCGCGCTGGTAGGCGCGCTGCGCGTCCGTCTTGCGACCCGCCTTCATGTAGCCGTCGCCGACGCCCTCGAAGCCGAAAGCGCCCGCCAGTTGTTTACGCTCACCCGCTCCCGCGACCTCTGCCGCGCGGCTGTAAATCTTCTCCGCATCTTCGTAGCGCTCCGAGCCTAGATAAGCCGACCCGAGCACGGCGTAAGGCTGGAAGCTGCGCGGGCTGATTTCGATGGCCCTCTTCAGGTAGGGCTCTGCCTCGCCGTAATTCTTGCGGACGACGATGGAGCGGCCCAGCAGAAAGAGCGCGCCCGGACTGTTGGCGTCAATCTCCAGCGCGCGGCGAAGCACAGGCTCCGAGTCATCCCAGCGCTGCTCGGATTGAAGCGCGCTCGCTATGAGCACGAGCGTCGGGGCGTCTTTCGCCAGCTCGATGGCTCGCGCGTAAAGCGGCTGAGCTTCTGAGGCTCGCCCGGTCTTTCTAAGCATGCGCGCCAGGTGAACGTGGGCCACCGCGAAATTGGCGTCGAGCTCGATGGCGCGGCGGTATGCCTGCTCAACATCCGTGCTGGAGAGCCCGCGCTCTTCGAGCGCCACGCCCAGGCGGTCGTGAGCGACGGCGCTGGTCGCGTCAAGCTGTATGGCGTGTCGCGCGGCCGTCTCGGCATCGCGCAGGCGGACGGCGTTAGCGCCCCCCGTGCGCGGCTGAACCAGCACGTAACTGAGGGCGACATAGACGTCCGCGTTCGACTGCGCGGAGTCGGACGCCTGACGATAAGCCTTTTCGGCCTCCTCCCAGCGCTGCTGGTCCGTGTAGATGTTGCCGAGCCCGTACCACCCGCGCCAGTCCTTCGGCTTCAACTGCCCGGCGCTGCGATAAGCCTTCTCGGCCTCGGCGTACTTGCGCGCGTCGCGCGCCGTGTTGCCTTCATCGAGCGCGTCCTCGAACCGCTCCTCGATCACTTCGGGCGGGAGCGCAGCCGGTCTTCCGGGACGTGCGCCGGGGGCGCGCGACGGCGGACGATTGGTCGGCGGCTTGATGCCGGGCGGGCGGCGGCGTCCCGTCTCAGGATTCTTCGGGCGAAAGATGCCCGCGCCTCCCCCTAAGTCGCCGCCTGCTTCCTGTGCCAGCGCCGGGCCGGTCATTAACAGCGTCGCGCACGCGAGGAGCGCAGACAGTTTGAAGATTGAACGCAAAGTTGCGTAGCGTTTCATCTCGCTTCCTTTCATCAAAACCGTTTGCAGAATCATAGCTCAACACAGCACCCAGGGCACACCTGCTTGTTCTTTAGATTGCCTTTCCCCAACCTGTGTCCGCGCGCGGCCGCTTTCAATCGGGATTATTTAAGAGGCGGTTGACTGACGGCAAAGGGTCCGACAACTTGCTCTGCGTGCTGGCCGCAGACTCTCCCGCGCGGACGAGGCGAAAGCCTATGACGGCCTCTTTGCGCGAGGGGTCGAACCAGTCACGGTAGGTGGACGGCGGTTTCTGCTTGTAGTCCGTCACGTAAGCCCCGCCGCGCACGATCATCCAGCTCTTGTGAGAAGGGTCAATCTGCACCTCGCTCCCAGGGTAAAGAGAGGCCCTCGAGGAAGTCCATTCGTAGACGTTGCCGGCCATGTCCAGCACGCCCCAGCGCGTCCTGTCTTCCGGATAGGAGCCGACGGGTTTTGGCCCGGTCGCGCCAGAGTCCTTCGTCCCGGCGCGCCCCTGCACCCAGTTGTTGCCCCAGGGATAAGTGTTCTGCTGGTCGCCGCCGCGCGCGGCGTACTCCCACTCCTCTTCGGTCGGCAGACGATACCTGACGCCGTCACGCTTCGAGCGCCAATCGGCGAACTTCACGGCGTCGCGGTAAGAGACGTTGACGACGGGCAGCAACTCCTCGCCAGGGTTCGGCTTTCCGTTCGACCAGTGAGAGGGCGCAGGGTCTCCGCTCTCCTGTATAAACCGCGCGTACTCGGCGTTGGTCACTTCCGTCTTATCCATGTAAAAGCTGCCGACGCTCACTCCCACCCTGACAGGCCCCTCCTGCGGCGCGCCGTCGTTGCGCCCCATGTCGAAGCGGCCCCCCGGAATACTGACCAATTCAGGGTTAAAGACGTTGGGCGGCGTCTGCGTTTGCGTGGCCGTCGCCGTGGCGGTGGCCGTCGCAGTCGGCGTCGGAGACCTGGGCGGCTCGCCCGTCGCGACCGGCTTAGAGCTAGTCATGTACCAGACGCCTAAGCCCCCGCCGATGAGCAGCACCCCGGCGATTGCCGCGATCAGCATCACGGACGTGCTTGATCTCTTCTGCCCGGAGTCCTGCTGCCCCTGCCAGGCGTCGGTCGGTCGGTCACTGCCGGGTAGGCTGTCCGTGCCCACGCGCTGCGTGATGACGCCCCGGCGCTGGCCCTGCGTGGACTCCAGCTCAGAGGGCTGCAAAGGCTTCGGGCTGATGGTCGCGGCGATGCGCGCGGCCTGCTCTTCACGCTCGCGCTGCCTGGCGGTCTCGCGCTCAGCGGCCTCGGCGCGCTCGCGCTCTTTGCGCTCCTCTTCGGCGCGCCTCTCGGCTGCCTCCCTTTCGGCTCGCTGCCTGGCTTCCTCTTCCTCTTCGGCGCGTCGGCGCGCTTCCATCTCCGCGCGCAGCCGCTCTTCCTCCTTGGCCTTGAGTCTTGCCGCTTCCTCTTCCGCTGCGCGAACGCGCGCGGCCTCAAGCGCGGCCTTGCGCTCTTCCTCTTCTTTCGCGAGCCTGCGCTCTTCCTCCTCGGCTCTCAGCCTCTCGGCCTCTTCCGCGGCCTTGCGCTTGGCCTCGGCTTCGACGCGCAGGCGCTCCTCTTCCTCCGCCTTGAGCCTCGCTTCCTCTGCCGCCTTCAGACGAGCTTCTTCCTCTGCGCGGACACGGGCTGCTTCTTCTTCAGCCTTGCGGCGCTCCTCTTCGGCGGCGACGCGCGCGCGCTCTTCTTCTTCGGCACGAAGGCGTGCGGCTTCCTCGTCGGCAGCCTTCTGGCGCGCGGCCTCTTCTTCGCGGGCCTGCTGCTCGCGTGCCAGCCTTAGGCTCTCCTCCTGCTGGCGGCGCATCTCTTCCTCTTCACGGCGCGCCTGCTCTTCCAGGGCTTCGGCCTGCTGGCGTAAGCGTTGCGCTTCCATCGCCGCCTGGCTCTGGTGTCCCGTCCCTGGCAGAGAGCCGGAACTAATTGTGCCAGCATAGGGGTCGCCCAGACTTTGGTGGCCGGATAAAGAGCTGGGGGGAATGCTCGTCTCGTTCAGACTTTGCAGCCTGGCCTCTACGTCGCAGACGCCGCCGCTGCATTCGACCTGCCGCTCCCACTCTGCGTAGCCGTCGTGCAGGATGTGTACGCGGTGCTCCCCGCGTAGCATGTCCGGCACGACGAGCAGGCCCGCCTCATCGCTCAAACCCACCGAGACGTTGTTAATGTAGACGCGCGAGCTCGGCGGGTTCGTCCGAATCCGCATGGTGGTCGAGTCCGGCGGAATCGAGGTCGTCCCGCGCGGCGAGATGATGGTCTGTGCCTGCCGGCTGTCGGGCGTGCTAAGCGAGGTGCGGCTCAGTGAAGCCGAGATGGAATCGACCGCCTCGCGCAGCTCGTTGATGAATTCCTCGACCGTGGCCGGGCGGTTCTCGGCCTCCTTTTCGAGCGAGTGGCGCACGACCGCTTCGATCTGCGGCGGGACCTGTATGCCGAGCGAGGCGAAGGTGGGCGGCGCGGCCGTCAAATGCTTCTTCATGATGGAAGGGATGCTCGTGCCTTTGAAGGGCACATCGCCGCCGAGCATTTGATAAAGGATGACGCCGAGGCTGTAGATGTCCGCGCGCGCGTCCGGCTCCTCATCGCCCCATTGCTCCGGGGCCATGTAGAAGGGAGAGCCCATCAGCCCGCTCGTCTTCGCCTGCACGAACGAGCCCAGAAGCTCGCCCGACTTGATCTTCGCCAGCCCGAAGTCGAGCACCTTGAGCCCTTCGGCAACTGACATGCCCTCCTGGAACATGATGTTCAGGGGCTTTAAGTCGCGGTGGACGATTCCCTGCCGGTGCGCCGCAGAGACGCCGGCGCCCACGGCCGAGATTATTTCCAGGGCACGCGCAGGCGGCAGCGCGCCCTCTTCCGCGAGCATCTCGTGCAGGGATTTCCCGCTGACGAACTCCATCACTAGAAAGGGCATCGTGCCGCGCACGACGCCGAAATCCGTCACGGCGATGATGTTCTGGTGGCGTATGGCGGCCGCGGCCAGCGCTTCCTGGCGAAAACGCGTGACGAGCATCGGGTCGTTTCCGACCAGGTCGGGCAGGATGACCTTGATGGCGTGCGCCGTCTTGAGAAAGATGTGCCGGGCCTGAAAGACCACGCCCATGCCGCCGTGGCCGAGCCGCCTTTCCAGTTGGTAGCGGCCGTCCAGGATGGGCTCGCCGGCGATGGAAGTAGTCGTGGCGTCACCGTCGTCCGGGCAGTGGTTGACGTGATCGGGGAAGCAGCGCCGACAAACTGGACATTCTTTCATCTATTGGCTCGTAGCCTGCGATTGCGGAATGCGGATTTCGGAATGCGGATTAAAGAAAAGAGCAGCTTGTCTTTTTCAATCCGCAATCCCAAATCCGCAATATCTAAAGCGTCTGACCCTTGCGCGTCGGGGAGACTTAAAGTCCGGCGCGGTATATTTTCGAGAGGCAGCGCTGAAGTTTTAATGGCTGCCGGGCAACAAGTTGAGAATTTGACTTACCACGCGTGAAAGATTTTAACGACTCCCAGTCCGTCAAGCAAGTAGGATTGAATTATTTACGGGCCAGAGCCGCCTCCCTCACCCGCCGCCCGTCAACACGCCCCCACAGCCCAGTGCCTTTTATAGAAATCGGCCGCCGGGAGGACGCACTGCCCTCTGCCCCACTTGACCCTTCAACCGTTTGGCCCGCTCTTGAACGCACGCTCCCGAACGGGCTTGCGAAGACATGGAGGCAAAGAGCCAGCGAGGCGGCCCGCGCCGCCCCTTAGCTTCCAAATCTCTTTTTGCTTAAAAGGGGGACCGAGTCTTCGGGCCTTTATGCAGCTTCGCCGCGCGAGATTGATTTGCGGACGGGCGGCTTGTAGTCGGACTTGCGCTTGAGGCCAAGCGCCTGCACCTGGCTCGAATCCTTGCCAAACTGCGCGATGACCTGCTCTTTGACGCCCAGCATCAGGTTATGAAACTCCCACTCCTTGGCCACGGCGCTCTCGCGCGCGGAGGCCAGGGCCGCCGCGGCCTCTGTCTCCAAACGGCGCAGATTCTCCAACTCCAGGTGCGCCGCCCTGACAGAGTCCAGCGTGTACGTGGGATTAATCGGAGTGTAGCCTTCGATTGATTGAAGCTCCGCGAACCCGTTCTCGTCCGACACGATCTTAGCGGGAGGCAGACGCCTGCTCTGGTTTCTAGCCATCTTGAGAAATCTCCATGTGAGAAGAGAGATACCGGGTGGGTGAGGCGATTCTATGTGAGGAACACTTTAGCGCGCAAGCACAAACTGACCATTGCGGATTTGGGATTGCGGATTTAAGAAAAGAGCTTACTTGCTTTTTCAATCCGCAATCCGAAATCCGCATTCCGCAATCTCACTGCGTTAATCTCATTGCGCTGGGCAGTTCTTCGCAGCCCTGTACCCGGCGGCCTCCGCTTCCGCGACGCTCTTGAAATGGACCTGGTTCTTTTCCGAGACGCCGTTGTAGCCTGGACAATCCGGCCGGTGATAAATCTTGCTGTTCTTGTTGCCGATGATGTCGCCCGTCGTCGCCGCCGCTGCTCCTCCGGTTGACGCGGCGGGCGTGGACGGCGCGCTCGTTGACGCATTGGACGGCGTCTCCTTGGCGGGCAGCGTTTGAGACGTCGTGGCGATGGCAGACGGCGTAGAGACGGTTGCCGGTGCCGCGCCATCGGACTTGCAGTTGCCTGCCAGCTTGTACCCGGCCGCTTCGGCCTCTTCGGCGGTCTTGAACCTCACCTGGTTCTTCTCGGAAACGCGTGTGTACCCGGCGCACCCAGGCTTGTGATACACCTTGCTGTTTTTATTCCCGATGATCTCCCCGTCCGCCGCCGTGGCCGCAGGCGTGCTCGCGGACGCAGCGACCGGCACGGCCTTCGCCGTCGAGGACTGTGTCGTAGAAGCCTGCGCCGGGGTCGCAGTCGTCTTCGGCGTTGACGCGACGTTCGTCGTTATAATCTCAGCCGGGCAGTTTCCGGCGCGCTTGTAACCGGCCGCTTCCGCTTCCTCCACGCTCTTGAAGAAGACGCGGTTCTTCTCCGCCATGTCGCGATAACCAGGGCAATCCGGCCTGTGATACTTCTTGCTCTGCTTGTTGCCGATGATTGTGCCGTCGGGCGGCGCAGGCCCCCAGCGCGCAGTCTTGACATCTGCCCTCCACTCTCCGGGCGGCGTCGGGTTAGGGTCCTGCCAGAGTCCTAGCTTGGCCGCGCGCGCGTCCTCTTCGGCCTTGGCGTAAGTGACGCGGTCCTTCGGCTCCTGCTCGTCCTGGTACTTCTTGAAGTGCCAGGCGAGGCCGGCCTTGACCTGCTCTATGTTGACGTCCTTGCCGTCGAGCATGATAGTGCCGACGGTCCTTCTGTACTTATCGACTTTATTCCAGACTATCGTGACCTGCTTGCCCATCACCAAGCGCGAGAGGTTCTGCTGAGAGACAGAGCCATACTCCTGCTTCAGCTCGGGAGCGTCGATCCCCTGCAAGCGTATGTGAAACTTCTTGTTGTCCTTGTCCAGCACGGTGATGGTGTCGCCATCGTGCACGTTGATGACCTTGCCCTCTATGACGAGCTGGACGTTATTGGCCTGCGTCTGCGAGGCGGGAGCCTGAGCAGCAGCCTGCTGCGCCGCGCCCGGCCAGGCGCACACCGTCAACAGCAGAACGAAAAAGAGAGCGGCCTTGATTCTTAACTTCACGATTTCTTCCTCCCCTCACCAACAATCTCTGCCGAAACCTAGCCTCCGTCTTGCTAATCACTCTGACAACTCAAAGGAATCTCTGGAACTTTCATCGGGGATTTATTGCTTTCCTACAGAAACATGGTTGTTTCTTTAGAAAGAACGGTTGCTTCACACGGGAGAACGTTTTTTCTTAAAGGAAGCAAGGGTGTTTTCTTTAGATGCAGAGATGTATCAAAGAAAAAGGTCTATGGCAAGAGTAGAAGGCCGCAAGTCTTCGTCCGTAGGGAGGCAGAATCTTTCGGAAGGAGGTTATTGCGCCGCGCTGAGGCCGGCATGGTTTGCAGGCGGGCCTCAGCGTGTGAGGCTCAGGATTCTTCAGGCTTCCATTCGTTAGCCCGAACATTTTGACAAGAGGTATTGTGAACACTATAGTGCAGCCGTGATTCAACTGGAGAATTACAGGGGGCAGGATTTCAGGGGCGTAGAGGAGTTGGCGGCAGTCGCGGCCAAGCTCATAGAGCAGTACAGCCAGGAGCCTGCGCGCGGGAACGTTCGCTTAGGCATCACGTCGCGCATCGTGCGCCACTACCTGAGCGAGGGGCTGCTTGGGCCGCCGAGCGGGCACGCGGGCCCCGCCATCCTCTTCAATTACGGAAATCTGCTCAGGCTGCTCGCCGTCAAGAAACTGCTCGCGGACCACTGGTCGGTCGTCAAGATCAGGGAGTTCATGACGGCGCTGGACATCACGGCGCTCGAACAACTAGTCGAGAGCGCGCTGGCTCCGGCCCGCCTAAACCCTGTCGTGAAGACACGCGCGGAGAAGCGCGTCGATAGCGCGCAGGGGTTTCGCGTCACACAGCCGCTTCCGAATAACAACGCGCCCGAACAATCACCCGCCCCGTCAATGTCTCTGGCGACGGCCCCGCCGCTCGCCGCACTCGCCTTCGAATCCATGAAACGGTCCGAGCGCGCCTCAGCCGAATGGATAGAGATCGCCACCGGACTGGAGATCAAGGTCCGCCGCAGCTTTCGCCAGCCACGCAGCGAAGAAGAGCGCGAGCGCCTCGTCGCACGCTTCTGGTCGGTGGTCAACAGGAAGAATAGTAAGCAGTAGTCAGTGGTCAGTGGTCGGTGGCCAGTGAGCGGTGGTCAGTGAGCAGTAAGCAGTGAGCAGCAGTTGAGTGATAGTTATGTGCCGCGTAGCGGCGCGTTGAATTTAGCCCGGCCTTTTAAGGCCGGGAAGAGTGCGAGAATAAAACGGCGTCGCGTCAGCGACGCGTGAATCAATGCGGCCTTTTGGTTCACGCGTCGCTGACGCGACGCATCTTGGGTGGCGATTGTGTACCCGGCCTTAAAAGGCCGGGCTACAATCAACGTGCCGCTACGCGGCAATTAACCGAATACTCAATTACTGCTTACTGCTCACTGACCACCGGCCACTGACCACCGACCACTGCCTTTTCACTTGAGCGAAAGTGCGCGCCCTTCTGCCTGGCTTAGTTTGAAGCCGAGGGTGCTGGCGATGGTCGGCCCTTCGTCAATCAACCGGATGGTGCCGAGGTCGCCGCGGCGGCCGATGCCCACGCCGGAGGCTATGAACGAAGTGTAGTAGCGCGACGAGAGAAAGCCGTGCTGCCCTTTGAGCTTGCCCGCCGTAATCGCCTCGCCCGTATAGTTCGGACTGAAATAGTAGCCGTCCGCGGCCTCTAAAAAGAAAGCGGCGTTCGGATTCGTCTTCTGTCCCCGCAACTCTTTCGCCTCCAGAATCTGCAGGCTCCCACGCCCCTCTTTGTTCGCGAAATCTTTGAAAGCCGCCAGGGCCTTGTCGTAAGCATCGCGGTCCTTTGGGTCTTTCAGAATGACGGCGCACGAGCCGCCGGAGATGTAAGGCGCGGCCCGCCAGTTTGTGACGACCGCGCGCTCCGTTCCCCGCGCGTCTTTTTCCGCTCGCACCTGCAAGAGACCGGCGCGGGCCAGCACGACGCCCGGATGAATTCTTTTGGAGACGGGCATGAACCCATGGTCGCTGACGACGAAGACGGCTGTTTCCGAAAGCGTGCCGGCGCGCTCGGCCGCGGCCAGGATGCGCGCGACGTAGCCATCCAATTTCTCCAGCATCATCAAGGCTTCCTGCGTAAACGGCCCGTAGTCGTGCTCGAAGTGATCCAGGTCGAAGAGGTGTACTAGCACAAGGCCGGGCTTCTTCTCCGCGATGAGGTACTCGGCGAAGCGCGTGCGCATGTCGTCGCCTTCGTCCTTGTTGAGGTTGCGGTAGAGCTGCGGGTCGTGCCGCTCCACTTCCTCCACCAAACCGACGGGCCGCGCATTCGCTTTAATCACCTGGGAAGTCTCTTCACGCGTGCCGCCAATTTTAAAGATTTCCGGAAAGTTGTAATCGCCCGCGCCCGCGCCCACGGGCCACGAGATCAGGGCGGTCTTCAATCCTCGCCGTGCGGCTGCCTGCCACAGTGTGTCAACACGAATATCGCGCGCGTACCAGTACCAGGCCCCTGTCTGCTCCTGATCCGGCGGCTCGAAGACTTCGTTGGCGTAGACGGCGTGGCGCGAAGGATGGACGCCCGTCACGATGGTTGCGTGCGAGGGGTAGGTCACGCTCGGGTAGACGCCGACGACCTGCGCCGTCACGCCCTCAGACATCAAGCGCCTGAGCGTCGGAATCTTCAAACCGTATGAGTCCGCCTGCCGCAGATAGCGAAAATCCAGGCCGTCCAGCGAGATGATGATGGCGCGTTTGGCCACCGGCGCAGGTGGCCCCGAAGCTGGCCGCATTCGCAAGGAGGCGCGCGCGGCAAGGCCGAGCGCCAGCGCTGTCGTCAGGAGAATGAGACTGAGGCCGCGACGTATGTAGCGTGTGTCATTCATCGGATTATGGGGTTTTTCGGGGGCGGGCGTTCTTCTCTTTTGCCCGCCCCTTCGGCTTAACGCACGACGATGTTCACGAGGCGCTGCGGGACGACTATGACTTTGACGATCTCGCGCCCGTTTGTAAAGCCCTGCACCTTCTCGTCTGCGAGCGCGGCCTCGCGCAGCACGGCTTCGGGCGTGTCCGGCGTGGCGCGAACGCGCGAGCGCAGTTTGCCGTTGACCTGCACGGGAATTTCCAGCTCTTCCCTGCGCGCCAGCTCGGCGTCGGCCTGCGGCCAGCGCGCCTCGCTCGCCAGGATGCCGCCCGCGTGGCCCAGCGCCTCCCACAACTCTTCCGCGACGTGCGGCGTAAACGGCGTGAGCATCAGGACGAGCGCCTCCAGCGCTTCACGCACGGCGAACGCTTCGGCGGCCGAGGCCGTCCGCGGCTCCGCCTTGAAATCGCCGAGCGCGTTTGAGAGTTCCATCAACGCGGCGACGCTCGTGTTGAAGTGCAACTCCTCGAAGTCGTCCGTGATGCGCGCAATCGTCTGGTGCGTCTTGCGACGCAGTGCGCGCACCTCCGGCGCGACGTCTCCTTCCGTGCCGTCCGGGGCTGACTTCGCCACCGGATTGGCCGGGTTCGAGAGACGCTCGTGCCAACGCCAGATCATCGAATAGACGCGCCGCAGGAATCTCACAGCCCCCTCTATGCCTGTCTCCTGCCAGCGCAACTCGTTCTCCGGCGGCGCGGCGAAGAGGATGAAGAGGCGCACGGCGTCCGCTCCGTAGGCCGCGATCATGTCGTCCGGATCGACGCCGTTGCCCAGCGACTTGGACATGCGCTTCCATTCGCTCGTGCCTTCGACCTGATTAGTTACCATGCCCTGCGTCATCAGACGCATCACGGGCTCGTTGAAGGAGACCATCCCGATGTCGCGCATGAACTTCGACCAGAAGCGCGTGTACAACAGGTGCATGACCGCGTGGTCTATGCCGCCGATGTACTGCGCGACGGGCGTCCAGTAGGAAGCCTTCGCCGTGTCGAACGGCGCGGCGTCGTTACGCGGGTCCGCGTAGCGGAAGAAGTACCAGGACGAATCGACGAACGTGTCCATCGTATCCGTCTCGCGCCGCGCCGCGCCCCCGCACTTAGGGCAGACCGTGTTGACGAACTCCGCCACGCCCGCGAGCGGCGATTCGCCTGTGCCAGTGAACTCCGCGTGCTCCGGCAATCTGACCGGCAAATCTTTCTCCGGCACGGGCACCGTCCCGCACACTTCGCAGTAGATGATTGGCACAGGCGCGCCCCAGAAGCGCTGCCGCGAGACGCCCCAGTCACGCAGGCGGTAAGTGACGGCCTCTTCGCCGAAGCCTTTCCCGGAGGCCGCGGCCGCCATCTCCCGCACGGCATCTTCGGAGAGCTTCCCGCTCCAGTCGCCGGAGTTGACCAGGATGCCGTAGTCCGTGAAGGCGTGCGGCATCGCCGCCGATTGATCCTCGCGCAAGGGGTCGTGCTCAATCGCTTCCTGCTCGTGCGAGATGCGCTCGATGACGCGGCGGACGGGCAGGGAGTATTTCTGCGCGAACTCGAAGTCGCGCTCGTCGTGCGCTGGCACGGACATCACCGCGCCCGTCCCGTACTCCATCAGCACGTAGTTGGCTACCCAGACGGGGATCAACTCGCCGCTGAACGGATTGACGGCGATGAGTCCGGTGTTGATGCCCTCTTTCTCTCCCTCATCCTCGCCGGCGTTGGTGCGGTTGCGTGCGCTTGCGCGGACGCGCTCGACAAACTGCGCGACGTCCATCTTCAAGGGCGAGTCCTCCAGCAGCTCCGTCAGCAGCGGGTGCTCGGCGGCCAGGACAATGGCTGTCGCGCCGTAGATGGTGTCTATGCGTGTGGTGAAGACGCGCACCTTCGCGTCCGTGTCTTTGATGGCGAAGTCAACGTAGGCTCCCGCGCTCCGGCCTATCCAGTTGCGCTGCATCGTCAGCACGCGCTCGGGCCAGCCCCCCTCTATCTCTTTCATGTCTTCGAGCAGTTGCTCAGCGTAATCCGTGATTCGCAGAAACCACTGCTCGATGTCTTTCTTCTCCACGGTCGCGCCGCAGCGCCAGCAGACGCCGCCCGACGACTGCTCGTTAGACAGCACGGTGTCTTCTCTAGGGCACCAGTTGACCTGCGACATGCGCCTGTAGGCCAGGCCACGGTCGTACATCTTCAGGAAGAACCACTGGTCCCACTTGTAGTACTCGGGCGTGTGGGCCGCTATCTCGCGCCGCCAGTCGTAGCTGATGCCCATGCGCTTGAGCTGCCCGCGCATGTGAGCGATGTTCTCCTCGGTCCAGACGCGCGGGTTGATGCCGCGCTTGATGGCGGCCTGCTCGGCCGGCTGCCCGAAACTGTCCCAGCCAATTGGGTGCAGGACGTTGAAGCCTTGCAGGCGCTTATACCAGGAGAGCGCGTCGCCGATAGAGTAGTTACGCACGTGCCCCATGTGCAGAAAGCCCGACGGGTAGGGCAGCATCTCCAGGCAGTAAAAGGGTGGGCGCGACGCGTCGCGCTCGACGCCGAAGGCGTCAGTTTCGGCCCAGTGCTTCTGCCACTTCTCTTCTATCTTTTCGGGAAAGTATTTTTCGTCCATTTCTCTCAAAGCCTCTTTACGGAATGCTTACACTTAATCACGAACTGGCCGCACGCACCAAGTCGGCAAGGGGCCGCCTAAGGGGCGCGTGTCTACGGTCTCAGTTTAAGGTCTTATCGCGGTTGTAGGCGTCGCCGCTTCAGGCCGTCGCGGGCGAAAACGCGCGCGGCGCTGCAAGCGGCACCGTAAGGAGGAGTTTGGTAGATTTGTGAAAACGTCTCATCGGTTAAGTTAACGCTCAACGCCTCTGGAAAGTTCGGCCATGTTAGCGCAGGCCGGGCGCGGTTGTCGAATGAAAAGTTGTCGAGCGAGAAAGGACGAGGTCAGCCTTCGTCAATCAATGTCGCCGATGGCGAACCGGCCCTTGACCCGAAGGAAGGCGAAGGTGATTTTTTGGGACTCTTCCTCCTGGCGGAAAGTGACTTCGACGACGTGCCACTCGCCTTCCGACTCCCTTTTCACACGGACTTCGCCGGACGTGTAGTCTAGGCTCTTGTCCAGGTAGCCTTTGATTCTCAGGCACATCTCCCCGACCGCTGCTCTCTCGGCAGGAACGCCGGCCCGGTAAGTGTCTTTCCATTCCCTGCTCTTGTCGGGCCCCCTGTAGACAAAGTAGGTCGCGGCCCCGCTTGCATCGCCGCGACGGCAAAGCTCGAACAGTTCGTCCAGGCGCGTCTCGACCGTCTCCGAATCAGGCGAGCCCTCCTGCTGCTCAGGACTCTTCCGCTGCCCGTCTTGTGCCAATTGGTTTGCGCCCCCGGCGTTCGCCTTGACGGCGGCTTGTGTTCGCGTTGAGCACGGAGCGATTGAGAGAAAGGTTGTCAGGCCCAGGGCGAGGATTGCGCCCGTGAGAATGGAGCGTTTCGGTTTCATCTCATTATCCTTGCGGGAGTCCTTAAAGTTTTCGGAGGTCAGGCA
>DATEMM010000315.1:0-2528 GCA_035275605.1 Pyrinomonadaceae bacterium | reverse complement strand
GGCGTCGGACTTCTGGTTCTCGCGCGTGCGCGCGCCGAGCGAGTTCATCAGGAGCTGGCTCGCCCCGATCATCATCACGAGCACTATGGCCATCGCGATGATGAGCTCTATCAGCGAGAAGCCCGCGGCGTTGTCCAGCTTTCGGGGCCGGGCTTGCCGCCTGGCTTTCATGTTCTCAGGCAGTTTCATAAGGCTTCTCATTACTGGTCCGTTTTGGCGCGCTGCGTGACGATGGTGACGCTCGCCGCCGAGCCCGTAGCCCAGGAAGGCCCGGCCCCCGTCGGCGTGACGCTGACCGTGATGGTCTTAATGGTCGGGGTGGTGTCAACGATGGTTGAGACTACCGTGTAGGGGCGCTGGCCCGCACCCGAAGCGCCGCGCGTCACGTTCTGCGTAACGGTCCCGGCGTTGAGCACGGCGTCCGTCCCGGTGTTGGAGAAGCGCGCGCTGCGCAGCGTCTCCATCGTCTGCTGCGCGACGGCCAAAGTCTGCGCGCGGTCCGAGCCGCTCGTGTTGTTGAAGACGGAGAAGGCGAAAAGCGATGCCACGCCCAGCATGACGATCATCATGATGAGCAGCGCGATTGTCGTTTCGATCAGCGTGAAACCGCGCTCGCCCTCCGACGGCCCACGGCGAGCGCGCCGCGCAATCGCCCGCGACGACCGGCTCACGGCCCTCTTCTCCGCACAAATGTTTACGGTCTCATGGCCCATAGGTCTTCCCCTTGATGTTCGAGGTGCCGGCGACAGTGCTCACCGTGACGGTGCTCGTGTTGATGTTGCTGAGCGAGGTGTCGCCCGCGCTCGTCACGTTAATCGGGTTGCTGTTGCCCCCGCCGTCCTGAATTCTGAAAGAGAGGTTGAGGGAATTGCCCAGAGAGTCAACGGGCCGCCCGCGCCAGTTGTAGCGAATAGTGTAGGGGACGGTGAGGCCGGCGAAGCTGGCCCCGTGCGTCTGCGGAAGCTGAATGGTGCGCGCCGGGTCGAGCGTGCCGTCGCCGTTCTGGTCAATCGTGATCGTGTAGGAGCTGGCCGAGTTGATAGTCACGCTGGCCATCTCGCCGTTCGACATGGCGTGGCGGCGGACGGAATCGAGGCGGGCCTTTTCTAGATAGCCTGCGAATTCACGCGCCGAGTTCGTGAGCCTCATCGCGCGCTGGGCCGCGCCGATCTGCATGACGGCAAACGACGTCACGACCGTTATCATGACGACGACGATGAGCAGCTCGACGATGGAGACGCCGCGCTCGCCGCTCGTTGTTGCGGCGTGGCTCTGTGAGCAATTATGTTGGGGCAGTTTCATCAACTTCCTCGCTCGGTCCTCTAGTACTCTCGCACCCCGCCGGAGACGGTTCCGATGGCTCCCATCGCTCGCGACACGGCCAGCGAGTCGTACTGCATCTTGGAGTTGCCGCCGCCGTTGGTGTTGAAGGATGGGGCGGTGAAGCCGCCGTTCCCGTTGCGGTTAAAACTGGCGACCACCACGGCCCCGTAGACGTCGCCGTTGCCGCCGCCGTCGCGGTTCACAGTGCCGCCGCCGAGCACCAGAATGACGCCGCTGAAATTCGGGTTGCCGTTCATGTTCAGAGTGCCGGTGACGACCAGCAGGCCGGAGCCGCCGTCCAGATTGCAGTTGCCGTCAACGAAGGTGATGCCGGTCGCCGTCGTGTTTGAAGAGCTGACCGTGTAGGAGTCCCCGTTGGACACGGAGTAGTAGCGGCCCATGCTCTTGGCGGTCGTCTCCAGGGCGGTGAGCGCGGCGCGCGCCTTGTCAGCCGTTTCGAGGAAGTCCGGCGTCTGCACCTGTAGGGCCGGGATGGTATTTCCGGCCGGGAGGGAACTGGTGTCCAGGTAACCAAGCTCCGGGTCCGCGACCGTGCTCTCCTTCTTGATGCCTTCGTCCGCGGTCGTCACATCGGAACCCGTGACGGCGAAGGTCGGCAGTTGTATCTCGTGGCCTGAGTGATCCACGCCCGAGTAGGTCTTGGCATTGCTGCTGCCGATGTTGAAGGTCATGTTGGCGTTGCTGTCAGCCCCGCGCATGGTCAGGACGGCCGGAGCCTCGAAATCGAAGACGCTCTGGTTGAGCACCATCTCCAGCCTCTTGATCGCGCCTTTCGGGCCATAGCCGGTCGAGCGCACGAGGATGCGCTTCGGCTGCGGGGCTGTGACCGTGCTGGTCAAAGATGTCACCCCGCCGGACACGGTCGGGTGGTTCGGCGTGAACGGGTTGCACCCGGCACAGAGCGCGTAACTCGTCCCGTCAACTTTCGCGGTTGAGCCGCCAAAGGTGATACTGAGCGTGCTGTTGGCCCCGTTGACGTTCCCGGAGACGGTCGCGTTGATGGTGTCGTAGGCGACCCAGGGAAGAGTCTGGTTGATTCTCAGGCGGAAGATGGCCGGGTTCCCGGCGGCGATGGTGGCCCCGCTGCCGACGATGGTCAGGCTGAATCTTCCGAGCCCGGAGGTGGTCGCCGGGTAGGCCGTAATCGAGGTCGCGGGCTGCGCCGTGTAGGTCAGGGTGAATGA
>DATEMM010000314.1:0-3923 GCA_035275605.1 Pyrinomonadaceae bacterium | reverse complement strand
CAAGAACTCTTCTTCGGCCACGCCAGTGCTTCTCAGCGTCTCCCATTCAGCGCCGGAGATGCCGTCGGAGCGGCCCTCTATCTTAACGTTGACCGAAACGTTGGTGTTGTTGCCGTCGATGGGCTGGATTTCGACTATCAGGATGTAGCGGCCGCGAGTCCAGCCGCGTGCGTTGGCGTCCGTTATTTGGGCATAGCGGCCCAGTTCCGAGGTCGCGACGACTGCGCCCTTGGTGAAAGTGTAGGGCTGGCTGATGAGGATCCCTTCGTCTGGCCTGGAGGCGGCCGTGTCCGGGATGAGCTTGCGGTCGCGCATCAGGTCTTCGGCCGCTTTGAGAATCGCGTCGCGCCTGACGGAGAAGCGGAACGGATTTGGAATCGGCGGCGGCTCCACCGTTCGGCCTTTGCCGAAATCCATCCCACGGCCCGCCCCGACATCCTGCTTGGCACCGTTGTTGGCCGGCGCTCGATTATTGCCGGCGTCGCGTATGCCCTGATTCTGCTTGTCAACGCCCTTTTCCTGGGCGAGCGCGCCCGCCGAAGCGAGGGCCAAAACGAAAACGATGCCGATTATTTTTTTCACTTCTTGCCGCCTTTGCTTCTGCCCGACCACCTGGAGAAAGATTTCCGAATTTAAGCGTAGCAACCTGCTCGGAGCATAGAACAACCTCCGTGCAAATTCAAGCACCATCCTCCGGTCTTAAACGGTCGTGGCGCTCATTGGGCCTGTTCGCTCCCGCTCGCGTTGGTCGTCCCGCGCGTGTCGCGCTCGCGTTCCCAGTTCCTCAGGGCCTGCACGCCGCGCTCGAAATCAGCCGCGTTATTGTAAAAATTGTGCGCGCCGTCGTCCCTGGAGGGTTCGCGGACGTAGTAGAGATAGTCCGTCTGCGCAGGATTGAGCGCTGCCTGCAATGAGCTGAGGCTGGGCGAGGCTATGGGCCCCGGTGGGAGGCCCGCGTTGAGCCGCGTGTTGTAGGGCGATTGCCGGTCAAGGTCGCTCTTGTAAACCTTCCCGTCGTTCTTCCATTTCCCGGCGAGCTTCGAGGCGTAGATGACGGACGAGTCAATGCCAAGCGCCATCTTCTTCTTGAGGCGATTGTAGACGACCGAGGCGATGATTGGCCTTTCTTCCGGAAGCTTCGCCTCGGTCTCAATCAGCGAGGCGACGGTCACTATCTGGCGCGGCGACAGGTCGAGCGAGCGCGCCTTCTCAGTCCATTCGGGTTTCCACTGTTGCCGAAAGCGTTTGACCATCGCAGCGATCATCGAAACGGGCGTCGCGTCAGGCGGAAAATTATAAGTATCCGGGTAGAGGTAGCCCTCAAGGTTGGTTGCTCCAGGGTCTATGTCGTCAATCGCGCTCGTGTCATTCATCAGGGCCAGCGCCTGCTCTGGTCCCTCCAGTTTCAGCTCGGGGATGCGCGCCATCGCGGCTGCGATCTCGAAGCGCGACCAGCCTTCGATGATGGTGAAGCGGCTAAGACGCTCCTCGCCTTCTTCCAATTTCCTCAGGACGCCGAGCGGCGAGATCGGAGAAGGAAAGCGGTACTCGCCCGCCTTGAGACGCGCGCCCGCGCCCGTCAACTTGATGTAGGCGAGGAGCGGCCACTCGCGCTTGATGATGCCTTCGGAGGCGAGGCGGCTGACGATCTGCGATGGCGACAGGCCGCGCGGAATCTCTATGTACTTGTCAGCCTTGTCGTGCGCGACGGGAGCACGAAGTTCCCTGTAGGTCCAGAAGAGAAAGCCGCCGGCGGCAACACAGAGGAGTAGAAAGCTGAGCGCGATGAATTTACCTTTACGTTTCATTGGACGCTTATTAGAGCAGAAATCCTGCCTGTCTGTTAAGCGCGGGTTGAAGTAAAATAAGATCATGCAACCCTTCAAGCAGATTCGATCAAGACGAGAGAAGGTGTCTTCAAGAGCCGTGTTGACCTCTGTGCTATTGCTTCACCTGCTGGTTTCGCCCGCTTGCGCACAGAAAGGCCAGCCCGCATCGAGTGCGCCCGAGAAAACAGAGCAGACTAAATCGGCCCAGCCGCGGCTCGCGCGCTACGAGATCAAGCCGGAGTCGTTGCCCGCGCCGAATCTGGAGGAGGGTGAGGCCACGAACCCGCCCACGTTAGTTGCGCGTCCCGCCGGTGCCGGTTTTCTGTTGCCGCCGAATTTTGAGATCAGCACATTCGCAGAGGGCGACTTCCGGAATCCGCGCTGGCTGGCCCTCGCGCCAAACGGCGACATCTTCCTGGCGGATTCAGAGGCCAATACGATACGCGTGCTGCGCGACACGAACGGCGACGGTAAGGCGGACGAGCGCTTCGTCTTTGCGGACTCGCTGGCACAGCCCTTCGGGATGGCCTTCTGGAAAAATTACCTCTATGTCGCCAACACGAATGCCATTGTTCGTTTCCGTTACCGGCCCGGACAGACGCGCGCCGACGGAGAGCCCGAGAAGGTCGCAGACCTGCCGGGCCAGGGCTACAACCAGCACTGGACGCGCAACATCATCTTCAACACGGACGGCACGAAGCTCTACGCGACCGTCGGCTCCCAATCGAACGTCTCCGTCGAGGCGGAACCGATGCGGGCGGCTATCACAGAGTTCAACCCGGACGGAACCGGCAAGCGCATCTACGCCGGCGGCCTTCGCAACCCCGTCGGCCTGGCCTTCTACCCTGGTACACAAACCCTCTGGACGACGGTTAATGAGCGTGATCGTGTGGGCGATGACCTTGTGCCGGACTACCTGACTTCGGTCAGGGACGGCGGCTTCTACGGCTGGCCCTACTCTTACGTAGGTCCGAACGAAGACCCCAGGCGCAAGGGAGAGCGTCCAGACCTTGTGAAAAAAGCGATCGTACCGGACGTGTTGATTCAGGCACACTCGGCGGCGCTCGGCCTGGTCTTCTACGAAGGGAAGATGTTTCCAGAGGAGTATCGGGGCAGCGCCCTCGTCGCGCTCCGCGGCTCGTGGAACCGCACGCGGCGCACGGGCTACAAACTCATCCGCGTGCCTTTCAAGAACGGGAGGCCAGTGGGCGGTTATGAAGATTTTGTGCTGGGCTGGGCCAATGATGAGAACAGCCGTGAAGTCTGGGGCAGACCCGTCGGGCTACTCGTTCTGCCTGACGGCTCGCTCCTGATTACCGACGACGGGGCCAACAAAATCTGGCGCGTCACTTACCGGGCAAAATAAACCGAGGCTGGCGGAGAGCTTTCTTCGCCAGCCTCGGTCGTTGATTTTCGTCGATGCTTAGCGGACCCTGACGCGGCTAATCAGTCTCACAATGGTCCTGCCATTTGGCAAGTACCTGACCTGATAAGTCTCGCGGTAGACCTGGCGTCCGTAACGAACGAGGCGCGTTTGCGTCGTGACGTGTGAGCCGCGGCGGTTATTGCGTCTGTTGTCCCACCTGCCTCTGTCTCTATCTCGCCACTGGGGCGCAACCGTGCTCGAAGCAACCACAGTCGCCGAAGCGCCTGTTGAACTTGCTTTCGCCTGCGCGGGCGAAGCAACGAACCCGATTGAAGCCAATGACAGTGCCAGTCCAAGTATTTTCTTCATCTTCCTCTCCCCTTTTCAAAAAAAATAGATCAAGCACAACACGCTGCGCGTACAGAGACGCTTTCAACGGGAGAGCTTGATCTATTTTGTAGGACGCCTGCCGGGAGTAAAGGGTTACAGATTATTTCCCAGACGAAGAGGTTTGGGAGCGCAATTAGATTGCGGCGGCAGTTAGAGACTCAATAAAGCGCGGCCCGCCCGGTTGTGGCAGAGTTTTTGCAAACTCGGTAGCGAACCCGCTGAGTTGATATGAAAATCGTACAGTTCAGCGTGTGCAATTAGGATTATCCTAAGATAGTAATCTCAAAAGCGAACAATGGAGGATGAATCAATGGCAGAGACAACAGGTGCGTCAACCG